>JBOFNA010000194.1:0-21904 GCA_051658665.1 Oscillospiraceae bacterium | reverse complement strand
TTAACTCTCTATATGTTATGCTCTCATCTTTATGCTCTACTGCTATGTTATCTGGGTGTTTTTTAACTGTATCTTCAAATATCTCTACCAATGTTCTGTTATTGTTGTATTCTTTGAAAGTTTCGTTAAACCCTTCTATCGCTTTTTCGCTTTCGCTATCGCATATTTCAACTGAATCTATATTTTCATCATCTCGCATCTCTATAATCTGTTTTAAAATATAAATTATATGCTTTCCCATATATTCTATATCTTCTTTTGAAAATGCTTGCTCTAAATAGTTAAAGTCCAACAGTACGTTTCCATTTTCTTTCAAGTCATTTATGACAATCTCCATGGCCATTGTTTGCTTTTTAGCCTGTCTCCACTCAAATTCTGAGTAATATTTATCAATTTTGTCAACTTTTAAATAATTAACACAAAAGTCAAATATTTGTGATTGAGGACCATTTTTTTGTCTGAATTTATTTAATATATCATTATAACTATATCTTTGAGTCCTAATTGCTTTTAACAGGTTTCTTTTTATTCTACCAAAAAATTCTTCTTTACTTTTTCCTTGCTCAACAAGTATTGGAAGCATATTGGCGTTCATTCCCAAGGATTTTCTTTCATTACGATCTATTCTATTTAATAGTGGTGTCCCTATATATACACTGGAAATATTTAAATGTTTTTTAAGATATACAGATGCTGCTGCTATTACAAGCTGAACCAAGGAGATGTTTTTCTCTTTAATATACTTATTCACACTTGCCATAAAATCATAATCTAAAGCTATGCTAATTTTTTCACGTGTAAAATTTGTAATATTTTTTGTATTTATAAGATTTACATTTTCTTCTTTAATTTCTAAATCATAATATTCTTTATCTTTTTCATATCGAGAGCTTTCAAAATACTTGTCTTCTGCTTCAATATAGTTTGTATATGTTGTTTTTTGTATCTCAATCCCTTTAAAGTATCTATCCCAAAGCAAATTTGTAATTAAAGACAAACTGTACCCATCTACACATATATGATTAAATGAGGCCATTGCATAAAATTCATCTTCAAATTTTACTAAATTAAACTTATATAGTTCTTTTTCAAAACTAACATTACTCTTATAAAAATCACTTTTTAATATTTCAAAATCTTTTTTAGTTTTTACTTCAGTATAATCCTGCTTTTTATACTCATATTTTTCAATATACTGATATGGAGTTTCATCAACCTCATGCCCTATTCTGATTCTCAAAGTTTCACTATTACATATAAGTTCATTTACCGCACTATCATATCTGCTGTATTCTATCTTTTCTACTAATTTCCCAAAAAATTTTAATGTCGCAACATCATCTCCATGCACTTTTACGCTATTATAGATAAGTTTTTGAGGTTCACTTAACCTAAACTTGTTCATCTAATTCTCCTAAATTATATTATTCTTGTATATTTTTTTTATTTTGAACTCATCACTATTTCCATCCACACATGAGCCAATAATAAAGCTTTCAAATTCATTAATATAAAACTTACACCCATCTTGAATAAAAGGTTTAGATTTAAACTGTGAAAAGTCTAAATTTTTATCCATAAACGCAATTGAAGTTCCTTTTTTCTTTATATAGCTTTCTTTTAATACCCAAAACTTTGTAAAATCAATATTCTGCTGCTTACTTTTTATCAAATCCAAGCCTTCCTTTTCGCTAAAAAAGTTATCGACTACATTAAAGTCGCATTCTATTATATCTTGTACATCTATACCTGTTTGATACTTTGAAACACTACATGCTACGGCATCTTTACAATGGCTTATACTAAAGTATATATCTTTAAAATCTTTTAAAAATGGCTTTCCATAATCTCCATATTCAAATTGGTGATATTTATTTAATAATATGTTAAATCTATCATTTAAAGCATATTTTAGTACTAAATATGCTATTATACTTAACCTTCTATTTTCAAAAAATCTATATTCATTAGCTTTTATAATACGCTCTATAGGGATATTTCTATAAGCATTATTAATTTCATTGATACTAGTCTTGCTTATATCTTCAAAAAAATATATATTCATATTAATATATATATTTTTTTAGAATATCAATCATAGCATTAAAGCTTGTGTTTATAAAAAAATGTCCATCGTTAATTTTATAGTAACTGACGTCTCCATTAGTTACGTTGCTCCACTGTCTAATTTCACCTCTTATTTCTTCATCATTAGAGTATATACATACAATGTCACAAGACAACTTTTCTGCTTCTTTATCAAATCTATATTCATACAATAGTTTAAAGTCATTTCTTATAATTGGAAGATAATATTCTAATATTTCTTTATCCTCTAATATTTCCTTTGTCATTCCTCCAATTTTAACCAACTCGCTAGTAAATTCATCATCACTTAATGTATGTATATTTTTTCTACCTTTAATATTAGGGGCAAGACACGCCAAAGCAAATATTTTTTCTACTTTAATATTAAAATCAATTAGTAATTTTTGGGCTACTTCATAAGCAATTATAGATCCCATACTGTACCCTAATAGACAAATTTGTTCACCATCAATAATTGTGCTTTTTATTTCATTACACACATCTGATACAAGATGTTTAAAGTCTTTGTACGGAGGTTCTGACATTCTTTTTCCTTTTCCTGACAATTCAATCGGTATAATTTCATTTTCTCCATTTAAAAATGACTTCAAATTATATAGTGTAGTTGCTGATCCTCCTGCGTATGAAAAACAAAAAACTTTCATTATGTACATACCCTCTCTTTATTTTGTTATTTTTTATTATTTTGTTATTTTTTATTATTTTCGTTTAAACTTTTTCTTCTGACATGTTATCACATAGCATAGTTGTTTTCAATGTTAGTGCTAAAACTTGTGTTTTTCGTTGTATAATTTACTTATTATTTTGTTTGCTGTGTTATCTCAGCTTGAAAGTATCGGAAGATCTCAAGTGAGTTGACGCATTATTATTAAAAAACTTTTTCATTCAACTTGTTTTGTATTGAATTCAAAAACTTCAATAATATTGAAGCTAATTATTGTAATAACAGAATTATTAAATTAGATTTTTTTTAGATTACATTACCTACTTTATTTTCTTTAACTTCATCAGTAGGATTTAATGATACTGTATTATCTGGACTTCAATTTCTTACTCCTTTTTTAAAGCGCAAGGGGTTAACTGCTCTAGCGGCTTCATTAACTTTCTTTCTATTAGCCATTATTTTATCTGTTTCACCATTATATCTACTACTTGGTGTCATAAATTTAAGTGAACTATGATAGTGCTAGTTATTGTGACAATTAACAAAATTTAATACCCATTCTCTAGCTTATTCAATTGATGAAAATCTATAATTTTTATAACTAGTTCTATATTTCATAGTTTTAAAATTAGATTCAGAAAAGGCATTATCATTGCTAACTCTCGGTCTAGAGTATGAAGATAATATTCTAAGATTTTCAAGTTTAGCTTTAAATGTATAGGATTTCATTTGAGCTCCATTTCCAGAATGAAGTGCCAAAGTCTTACCTTTAATGTTTTACCTTAAGCGTAGCTCTTTCTACTAATTCAGCAGCTACCTCACCTGTTTCTATTTAAAGTTTTGTTACTGAAATTTTCTCAGGTGGTAACATTCTTGCTATTAATTTTTGCTTCTCTTCTTTTGTGTACTTATTATTATCTTTTGCCATAGGTATCTCTCCCTTACTTTTATCTTCTTTGAAAATAACACCTTTTACTCCCTACGACAACTATCTTACCACCTAGGGATATATACTAATTGTACAAAAATAAACATTTTAATCAATAATCTTATATATTAAAATAATTTTTTTAAAAAAAGAATGGAGTAATTATATATAACAAATAAATATCATAAAGTCACTATCATTTGCTAACCTCAAAATAACATCGGCAAGTAATTATTTGTGCTGCAAATTAAGGTGTATATATAAAATTTATCAAGACTTTTTTTAAAAAAATAATGTTTTTATATACGATAAATCAATTCAACTGTTTTACTTATAATTAGCCTTTATCCATAATTATATAATTTGCTTAATATCTAATTTTCTATTCATTAAAGACCAACATCCAAATTATCATTATACTAATATATTTAAAATCTCACAGTTTCAATAAATATTAAAACCGTGAGATTTTTAAAAATATTTCTGGCGTTATCCATAAAATAATATACGTGATAATATTCAGTTTTCATATAAGCATTAAAGATAAAGTCATTATTTATCTATTTTATTTGTTTTCTGTAAATATAACATTACACTAATAGTTTTGATTTTTTATATAACTACTCGATAGTTAATAGTTTTACATATAACCAAATTTTAAAAACATCTAAATTGTTGATGTATTATTTTACACATCGTATTTACTTTTGTTTAGCGCCTTATTATCCCAAAAACGGTATAACTCTTTACATTAAAAAATATATCAAATATTTTCTAAAACCCAAATAATATAAGAATTTTTTTAAATAAACTCGATTTTTCTTGTTCTTCAGGTATATCAGTCACTATTATTTCATCAATTGCTTCAGTTTGTATTACAAACTGAACGGACTGAATCTCAGTGTTTTTTTCAGAAACAAATGACAACACTTCGCCTTTGCCGCCAGATACAGAACCCAGTACACTATCTATCTTATCATAGATTTTCGTATCCATTCCATCGGTCTCATTACGCATTTCGCTTGTTCCATTTGATAATTCAAGCGTTCCATTATTCAAAGTCGTGATACCTTCATATAAACTATTAGTGCCACTATTTAAATCATTAATACCACTTGATAGCGCCTTGCTTCCGTCAGAAAGACTACTCATTCCATCAACAATTTGAGTATACCCTACTGCAAGAGTAGCGACACCATCTGTGTACTCTTTAATACCGCTGTCAATCCTTGAATATTCGTCTACAATTCGGTTAATACCATTACTTAAAACACTTACATCAACAAGTAATCCAGTCAATGTATCAGTTAAGTTTCTAATGGCAATATCAAATTGAGTATATTGCTTTTTCATTTGCCCAATTCCATCATATAAACTGCCAACAGCAACCGATAACTGACCTAGATATGTTTCTGCTCCACCTATTGCGGCGTTATTACCACCTAAAAGGCTTGAAATAGCAGTCAGTTGATCAATCTGCATTTGAAGTTGCGCTTTTTGTGCAACTTCAGTATCTGGTAACGAAGCAATAGTCTGCTCTAAACTTACAATTTGTACTGAAATATCAGAAATAGTTTGATTGTTACTAGCTACAAGGATGTCAATATCTAACCCGTTACCAGCCATGGCAGCTTTATATTGCGCATAACCTATACTATTTTGTAACGCTTCAACACCAGAGTTTAATTCGTTAATTCCTGTTTTTATTTGTGAAGAAGCCGCTGTCAATTCTAATAATTTATCTGTTGTAAAAGATACAGCTGATAGTGCAGATTGTATTTCTAATAATGCACTTTTCATCTCAGCAGATCCATTATTTAAATTTCCTGAGTTTTCATTTAACTGATTTAACCCATTTTGTGCATCACTTATACCCATCTTAAGAGTTGTAATTCCACCGTCAAGAGTAACAGCCCCATTCTGCAACGACGGTACTCCACTCATTAAGTCATCTTTAACCACTTGTTTTAACTCTGATGTACCGTCATGTAATTCCTTCGCGCCATCATTAACTTTTAGTATCCCGTCAATTAAATAGCCAACTTGGTCGAGCAACTCCTCATCATCAAAGTCAACGCTCAAATTTAAGCGTACTCCATTGATAGAAATAGGGTCCATACGTAAGTCTGTTACTTCCGCAGTAATACTTATATCTTTTTCATTTCCTGGTAATACAGTATAAGTAAGTTGCTTATTGCTACCAATATTTGCTATTGTCGCTTCTTCAGTTTTAATATTTTTGTAACCCTTATTATCCAAAGTGACCGACACTTGTAATGCATAATTGTCAAAAAATGTGCTGTTGTTAAAGTTAGTGTTTTGCTTTATACTAATTTTAAGCTCAAAATCTCCACTCTTACCAGCTATTTCTGAAGCGCTATATTCTTTGCCGTCAAGTAAATAAGTAACAGATATATTCCACGGAACTTGAGCATTGTCCAATATACCTTCATAATATAAATTATCGGCATCCGTCTTTCCAGCCACAACTCCATTATCAAGTGTCAAATTGTCAAATGTTGTCATGTTTCTAATAGAGCTATAATTACCATAGTCTTTAAATTCTCCACCGCCTTTCAAAATGTTCACTACATAAACACCTTGGACAGAACCATCTGCATTTAAATTGACATAGACAACTTCTTCTTTATTTATAGGTCCAGCAGACGCTTCTACTGCAAAAGGAGATACTAAATACAGAAACGAAGTTACTGCCATTATAGCTGAAAAGATACGTCTGTACCTTTTTTTTAGTTTAAATGATTTTTTGATGTTAGTTATGTTTTTCATATATGTTAACCTCCTGTAAGTCGTTTTTTTGTTTTTTATTATTTGAGTTACGTATGAAAAATCCGTCAAAAATATATAGTAATCCAGGTAACACAAATAGTACAATAGCCATTGAAAACAATGTTCCTTTCCCTAAGAACATACCAAGTTGTGATAATAACCCATGTGATGACACATATCCTAGTAAGAAACCAGCAACTGTTAAAACACTACCCGATGTCAAAATTGATACCGTAACAGCAGATAAGGTTTCAATAATTGCCTCTTTCTTTTCACTATACTGTCGACACTCTTTGTATCTATCTGTAAGTAATATCGTGTAATCCACAGTAGCCCCAAGTTGAATTGAACTAATTATCAAGTAAGCTATATAAAAAATAGTAGACCCCATAAAATATGGCACTGCTAAATTTAACCATATAGCTGTTTCTATACTAAGCACTAATATAATTGGCAGTGAAATGTTTTTTGTTGCAAAAAGTAATACAATAAATACTGCACCTATCGCAATTATATTAACCATTACTATATCACTAGTAACTGTATCCATAAGGTCATATGTGCTAACACCTTCACCTGCAAGATAATATGTATCTTGATAATATCTATATGAAATATCTCGAATTTTTTCAATAAGTTTAAATGTTTCATCGCCTTCATAGTTTGCGTTTACCGCAATAGCCATACGGCTGTAATTTTCAGAAATAAGTTTTGATAATGTTTCCTCATCCAAATAACTTGTAGGAATTTCAGCTTCAACCATATCCACATATGAGATGATACTAGCCACTTGCGGAATTGTTTTAAGTTCATTTGATAATTCTTTTTCAGCTGGCGTATTGCCTTTTGGAACAAGTAACACATAGGTATCACTTTGACCAAAGGTATCTTCTATAGTCGATGTGTCTACACCAAGCTTTGTATTATCACCAAAAATCATACTTGATCCGTAATAAAATGAGTTAGAGTTTGACGCAAGATTTGCCGGAATCATCACAATGAAAAATATAAATACCATAGGTATCATAACGCGGAAAACAAACTTTCCAAAACCTTTAAAGTTAGGCATAAAAGACCTATGTGTTGTTTTATCTAACAGTTTGTAAGTTACGAGAATTAATGCCGGCATAAATATAAATACAGTTATCAAACTAATGAAAACACCTTTAGCCAATACAAGTCCAAGGTCTGGACCAATTTTAAACCTCATAAGCGTTAGGGCTAAAAACCCTATTACAGTTGTTAAACCGCTTGACAAAATAGACGTTGTAGACTTACATAATGCGTCCACCATAGCTTTTTTAGTGTCAGGTTGCTCACGTCTACATTCTTCAAACCTATGCATCAAAAACACAGAGTAATCAAGCGAAACTGCAAGTTGTAATATTTTCCCTGCTGCACTGGTAACGAAAGATATTTCCCCGAAAATTAAATTAGTTCCTGCATTCATTATAATTGCAATACCAATACCACCTAATATAAAAATAGGCTCAAACCATGATTTAGTAGTTAAAACCAATACTAACAATGCAAATAAAACTCCAAATATTGTAATGCTCTTAACTTCACTGATAATACTAGTGGTAGCATCAGCAGTTGAAACAGCACTTCCGCTTATCGGGTTATTTTCACCAATCAACCCCCTAATTTCATCCACCGCCTCAATTCGATTGCTTTCTGAAATTATTACGGTAAATAAAGCCGCATTATCCTTATAATAAATGTCAACAACATTTTTATCCATCATCTGTAAAGGTATCGTGGTATCTTCCACATCATCCAACCATGTAACTCCCGTAACTCCAGTTACTTCTAAAATACGCTCTTTGTATTTAAGTGCCTCCGGTATGCTAATTCCACGTACCATTACACGCGCGTTTGGTATACCACCTTCAAACTCTTTCTCCATAATTTCTAACGAAACTGTAGAATGACTGCTTTCAGGTAGGTAGTCATTTATGTCATAATTAACAGTCACATAGTTCTGCAAAAAAAGACATAAAAAAAATAAAGCCAAAAATATAACGATAATTAATTTTGTGTTGTCGGTGATGATTGTGTATAATTTTTTCATATGTATTTTCCTCCTGCTAATGAAAAAGCCTTGTCAATGATACAAAAATCACCTCTATGCATTACCTTTTTAGTATAAGACTTAATCATTTTCGTTAACAATTCAAAATAGAATTCAACTAATTTATTTCGTAATCATAAAAATAATATCCATGTGTCATGCGAAAAACGTTATCTTAAGTTTCGCCATAACAAATGTCTTCATTTTTAAATATTTAAATGTACCCATTGACTTTGCTCTAGTAGTCTTTTAAATTATATTATACTTTTTATCCACAGCGTTTACTTAGTGATATCATAATAAAATATAAACATCTTACTGGTCTTTATTTTTCACCATTATATATAACAATATTTCATAAGGCATAATCTAATACACTCTCCCATAAAACCCTAAAAAGAATTTTACCATGATTGTAACCTGATAATATAATTTTATCAGTAAAATACACCACTCATACTTTATCAGAAAAAATAGATATGTGATGCTTTAATACGATAAACACAATAGTAAATGTTTTGCGGTCTGTACCCATCAGCTGTTTACACCCTGTTTTTTGAGATAAGCCTTCGAATGTATCAATTATACTGAATATTCAAGATCACTCCAACAGTCTTTTTTCTCCACATTAGTCTCGCCCTGAATTCTCTAAAATAAATTAATTAAGCTTTCCCCAAATATAAAATGTGGATTATCAATTTATATACTAGATTATGTATGTTGATAACTTATTTAGAGTTTTTTTGTAATATCAACATTTATTTCACTAACTTATCTAAAAGACACTGTAGATAGTTAAATAATAACTTGCACAAATCAATAAGGTGAAATTTTGTAATTCCATAAGTGAAAAGGTGAAATTTCATCAACATTAATAGCGTCAAAGTCTTTATCCGTAACTTTTTTCGCCAATTTATCACTTGTATCACCTTTAATGCAAATAACTTCAAAATTATTAATAGTTTTAGTTGTTCCAATTAAATAAACAGAAGTTTGAACATCAATAACAGGCTCTCCATCGCCATTTTTTGAGATATAAAAGAATAGTTTGTGTTCCACTTTGTTCCATTTAGATGTTCCTGGCGGTAAGTGTGAAATATGTGTTTCAAGTCCAGTTCTACAGGCAAATTGCTGTAGTTGATACTTCCACATTCGTGTTCTCTCACTGTTGCTACCTCCGCAATCACATATAATCATAAGTTTTGTCGCTTCTGAAAAATTATGTTTACCTACAATTTCCCACCATCTAAAAATGTTTTCTACATCAAACGCATTTGTATCATCGCTTGTTCCAACATTTGCAAATCCCGTTTTGTTGTCTAAACTATATAAGTCATATGTAGAAATTTCACCCAATTTTTTCATCAGTGCACCGTAATCTAAACCATTGCGAATGTTTATATTAGTACGATAATCTCCACCATTATTTTTGTATTCTTCAATGTTTTCTTTCTTTTTAGTGTCAACGTAAATGACAGGCTCTCCTTCTTCTAAATACATTGACGCTGTAGTGTTTATGTATTCAATTTGTGTGTTTCTATCAGGATGAGATTCTCCTTTTTGTAAGACTTGTTGATTCGCTTTCTTACTATAACCAATAGCTTTAAGAATTTCTCCAACTGTCACATAGCTAACATTTATTCCGTATTTACCTAACAGATCTGTCGTTATTTTTCTTAAACTTTCTGACGTATACGACAATATTTTCATAGTATCTCCGTAAGTCTTACCGTCAATAATTTCTCTAATACGCATCTCTATTTCAGGGTATTTTTCTTCAATATATTTTCGACCGCCGCCACTTTTTCTCGTTTTTTCAACCACAACTTGTGTTTTGTTAAACTCCTCTTGTGTCCGCTTAATCTCCTTAATCCCTGCGATTATTGTAGGTCTTGACACCCCACTTAACCGACTAACTACACTTACTCCTCCATACCCGTAGCTTATCGCTTCATTCGCTAAAAATTGTCTTTTTAACCGCTCATCAAGTAATGGCAACATTCGCGCTATCCTCTCTTCCATGACGATATCAACACCTCACTTTTATATTGTTTTTATTATAACATAAATTTGCCAGTTGTCAAAGTTGTTTTTTAACTAATTTTTTTTAATTAATATTTTTCAACTTATTATTATGAAAATTAAACTTTTTTTCTTTAAATCACCTATGTTAAAATATATTGTTTTATTAACGACAACAATTTTAATGACATATTTTATTAGTAATTATGCTCTTTGATATATTGTAAGTTAGTTTCAAAAAAACCTATTGACTTTGACGTAACGTAATAGTGTATAATATTTTCAGGTGGTGATTAATATAGAATACTTTATAAATAAACTCTCAAAAATGTCTAGTGTAAGTACTCGCACATTACGCTATTATAACGAAATAGGACTTTTAGAGCCATCTAGGCTGACATCCTCTGGGTATCGCATTTACGGAAAATGTCAAGTAGATAAGTTGCATCAAATTTTATTGTATAGAGAACTAGGATTTTCTTTAGAAGATATAAAAAAACTGTTAAACAACCCTAACTTTGACAAAAAAATTGCTTTTGATTACCATCTTTCTGCACTACAAGAAAAACGTAAAAAACTTGATATGTTAATTTTAAATGTAACGAATTCAATAAACGCTTTTAAAGGAGAAAATACTATGACTGACCACGAAAAGTTTAACGGCTTTAAGAAAAAACTTGTGGGTGAAAACGAGAAAAAACACGGAAAAGAGATTAGAGCAAAATACGGAAATAAAACTATTGACGAAACTAACTCACGATTTATGGAACTTAGCAAATCCCAGTATGACGATGGTGAAAAACTACTCCTTGAATTTGAAAAAGTATTGAAATCTGCTTTTGATACAGGTAACCCAGCCGGAGTATTAGCTCAAAAGGCTTGTAATATGCATAAACAATGGCTTTCTATTTACTACCCTAAATACAGCAATGAATATCACATAGGGTTAGCCCAAATGTATGTAGACGACCAGCGTTTTCGAATAAACTACGACAAAATTGCAATAGGTTGTGCCGAATTTTTGCGAGATGCAATTAATATATACTGTAAATAAATGTGTGTTTTAATTAATATTTAACATAAATACCGATATTTCGGTCTTTATGTTAAATATTTTTATACACTATATTAAGCATTTATGCTTTTCACATTGTTATTAAAGTCTTGACTTACAAAAACAAATTAAATATATTTAATTTAAACTAACTATATATAATATAGTTATAGACAAAAATAATTGGCTATTTTATTAAGTCTAAAATTAAAATATATTTTTCAAAGTAACAAAACAAAAAAGTATGATATCTTAAACAATAACATTTATAAAATATTGTTTAAATAATTTTTAAATAGTCTCAATATTATATGTAGATTTATATTTTTAAAAATGTTATTATTAAATTAAAAATTAGATGTTACTCTAAATAAATGTTTTTTAATGTTAATATGTATAATAAAATTAAGGGGTAGTTTATATGAAAATTCGCGAAAATTATACTTGTCCTTTAGAACTTACTCATGACATGATTAAAGGAAAATGGAAGCCAATTATACTTTGGAGGCTAAGGCTTGGAAAAACTTCATTATCTCAGTTGCAAAAAGATATTAACGGCATAACTCAAAAAATGCTGTTAGAGCATTTAAAAGAACTTATGGAGTATGGTCTTGTTGATAAAAAAGTTTTTGATGGATACCCATTAAAAGTTGAATATTTTTTAACTGAAAATAGAGGCAATAAAATTTTAGACTCTCTTATTATAATGCAAAAACTTGGGGTCGATTTTATGCTTGAAAATGGTATGGAAGATGTTCTTCGAGAAAAAGGTCTTATCGATTAATTACCAAAACTTTTTTATACACACAAAAAAGTGCGTAATTTACATGTGTTTAATTTTGAGTTAAACTTTGTACATAGATAATAATTCTTAAAAGGAGATAATGTATAAAATGTTTAAAAAATTAACTTTAATGTTAGTAATCACAACTCTTGGAGTATCAGTACTCTCTGGATGTCTAAACCAAACAACAAACAAGGAGGATAAAGTAATGAAAGTAACTAGTACAGGTATTGTAAACGGTGCAATTGACGATAAGTATGGTAAGCACGGTGAGCAATTTAACGAAAATAGTATGCCAACATATTCACTACCATTAAAAATTGAAGGTGCCCCAGAAGGTACAAAGTCTTACGCTTTAGTATTAGAGGACAAAGACGCTTTTCCAGTTAGTGGTGGTTTTTCTTGGATACACTGGACCGCAGCAAACATTACTAAAACAGAAATCATGGAAAATGAAAGCCAAACTACAAAAGATTTTGTACAAGGTTTAAACAGCTGGACAAGTATGCAAGGAGGTAGCCAAAGCAAAGAACTTTCTTCTTTCTACGGAGGAATGGCACCACCTGATGCACCACATATTTATGAAATTCACGTTTACGCTTTAGATACAATGTTAGATCTAGAAAACGGTTTCTTATATAATGACCTTTATAAAAAAATGGACGGACATATCCTTGACCAATATACTTTAAAAGGCACATATAAAAACTAGAAAATACCCAAAATTATAATAAACGTAAAATCACTGATAATCAAAAGAATAAACCATAACCTTATTATATCTAAAGATATTCCTCTACAGTTTAATTTTGTTAAAATCTTGTTTTTTTCTAAAGATAAAGTAAGTAAGTATTAATTATATTCAGGTTGCTTTTAAATTAATGTACACATTTTATTGTGTTTAATAAATTTACAACTTAAAATGTGTACATATGTAACCGTGATTTTTGTTTTATAGTTTAAATATTAAAATTGGTATAGTTAAAAGACTTTGCACCTAAAAAAAGAAGTCTATATATTTTGATTATAATAGCTTTACCTTTAATATAATAATGGCTTTGAGATAATAACTCAAAGCCATTATTATATTAAAGAACTTTTTTAAATAACATTGTATTGATAATTAAATGATTTTGCTTTTTGTTTATTAGTTTATCTGTTTTTATTGAAAAACAGGCCTAATATACGAAAATATTTTTTTAATATTTAAAATGTTATGAAATATAAGTTATCTAAATAAGTTTTATAAAGTTTATAGTTATATTTATTTTCAACTTATTTACTTAACAATTTTTTATATGAAATATCAATACCAAAAGCACCTATAGGTGCCGCAATTATTATAGATAAGACCGCGATAGTCAAAACAATGTCACCACACGGCAGCCCCATCGCCAATGGAATTCCACCAATCGCTGCCTGCACCGTAGCTTTTGGAACATAAGAAACCATACAAAATAAACGCTCTTTTACATTTAAGTTGGTGCCAAGTAAGCAAATAAAAACACCAAACACTCTAAATAGTAATAATAGTAAAATTAAAAAAACTACTTTAAAACCCGCTGCCATAGCAAAACTTATATTAACTGTTGCACCCACAAGAACAAATAGTAATATTTCTGCAGCTACCCAAATTTTCGAAAATTTTAACGACAACCTTTTTGCAACAACAGGGTTAAACTGTAAAGTAGCTATGCCAGTGCTCATAACTGCTAATAAGCTAGAAAACGAAATTATGTTTTCTAGTCTTTTTTCAACAGTTATATAAATAACCGATAAAGAAATTAAAATAATTGCTTTTACAGAGTCCCTAATATGAATTTTTTTAAATAACAAAGATAACAAAAACCCAAAAATCGCACCAATTGCAGATCCCGTAATAATTGATATCGGTACTGAAAATAGTTGTAACCAAGTTATGTTTTCGCCGTTGGCCAATGAAGTAAATGAAGTAAACAAAATAATAACAAAAATATCATCTAGCGATGCACTAGCCATTATCAATTGTGGTATGCTCTTTTCTTTACCATAGCCCTTTTCCATTAAATTAAGCATTTTAGGAACTATGATAGCTGGAGATACCGCAGCGACTACACTCCCCATAATTGCAGCTTCAACAATAGATACACCTAACATTTTTGGTGCAATCAATATCATTCCCATAATTTCAAGACACGCAGGTATAAAACACATTAATATTGCTGGACGTCCAACTTTTTTTAGGTCGTTTAAATTAAGTGCAAGCCCCGCACGTATTAATATTGTAACTAAAGCAAGTTGCCTTAAATCAACAGATACACTCATTAATGTGCTATCAATTAAGTTTAACCCCTGTTCACCTAATAAAATGCCACTAACTAGCATCCCTAAAAGACGCGGTAACTTAAACCTATTAGCTAACTCGCCTAGTAACATGCCTAATAAAAAAATAATAGCTAAACTAAATAACATATTTACCTCCTTTTTTCATACACAATAAAAAAGCCAATGATTCTGCCAAATTTGCAGAAGTCATCAGCTTTATAAGCGGTTTTGGCAAAGCCAAGGGAGACACTCATTCCCTGTAATTGTTTTATATTACCATATATCCTCAAAAAAATCAAATTACATATAGCTACATCTTAATCTTTTAAGTTATTGCCTTCTTTAGTCTTTGTTACTATATAATTAAATATCTTTGTAAAAGTAAAATAGTTAATTATACTCATATAAATATAAACCATTAAACTTTACTTTGATAATTTATTATTTATATCTCTATTTAACTTGTTTCTATATCTATCTGTCCATTTTTTTACATCACATAAAAACTCATCGCAAAACCCTACAATGTCTTCTCCTGTTACTTCTAAAACATTTTTGCCCTCTAATGCACTTTCTTCAAACAAATCTATTAATTGATTTTGCAATTTCAACATATCTCGTCCATTTCCACCTGCAAAACTCCAAATATATTTTTGAATTTTCAAAAAGACAAATCTATAGTCTTCAGGCATTTTCTCTATCTTTAAAATTTGACTTTTATACTCTTTTTTATCCTTAATCAGATTTTTTATTAATTTAAACAAATTTATTACCTCTCTTTACCTAGTTTTTCTATAATTTCTGTATTTATATTTTCTTTATGTTTTTCTTTATCTGTTGATAATGCTTTAATCATTTCATCAGTAAATTTAGCTACATCACTACCAACTATATCAATAACTTTTTTGCCTTCAAAAGAGCTCTCCTCAAACAAACAAAGTAATTTCTCAAATATATCAACATCCACATCTAACATAAATATATATATATAATGCTGAATTTTGTTAAAAGTAAATTTATAATCTCCCGGCAAACTATTTACACGCCTTTTAAATTGTTTGTATTTCTTTTTATCACTTAAATCACCTATTATAATTTTTATTATAGACTTTAACAACTTATTTGCCCTCCTTTAATTGGTTTATTTTAGACGTTACAAAACTCCATTTTTCCCAAAATAATTTTAACTCTTCATTGCCTTTATCATTTAATGAGTAAAATTTTCTAGGCGGTCCAATATCTGAAGATTTTTTAACTATATTTACAAGACTTTTCTTCTCAAGCCTTATTAGTATGGCATATACAGTTCCTTCTACTACATCTGTAAATCCAATTAAATTTAATTCTCGCGTTATTTCGTAACCATATGTTTCTTTGTTACTTATTATTTCTAAAATACACCCTTCCAATGCACCTTTTAACATTTCTGTTATATTTCCCAATTTTTCTTTCCTCCTGATATATTTAATATGCTCACTAGTCATTATTACTTAGTTCCGCTATATTGTAACGCTATGTACTATGTTTGTCAATAACAAAATTACACGACTTTTTATCTTTCCTAAAATATCTACCTTTTAATATGTTTTAATAAGAGTTTGCATTTTAATCTTTAATTAAAAACACTTTAACTACATTAAAAAACAAATAATACGTTGGCCAAACAATCCAAGTAAAGGACCAGTCATTTGTTGAAAAACTCCATAATAAGTAAATTATAATAACAACTGACCAATACGCATCTTTAATTTTGTCGTTTTTCTTTTCTATAGATTTATCTGTTTTTTTTAACTCGTTTTCAAAAAGCAATTTATTATAACATTCTTTTTTAGACTGACTAATAATTAAATTAGATACTCCAAAAGCAACAAAACAAAGTAAATTAACAATAGCTGCTGCTACCACAACATCTGAAACATTTATTTGTGTTGCTATAGCCACAGGAGCTCCCCCAATTATAAAAGAAATTATGCTTAATGTTAACATTTTAACTTGTTTTGGCGACTGTTCTTTTTTTTGCTTTTCTTTTATTATTTCTTTAACTCCAAAAGAAAGTTCAAAATCTTTATTTTCAATATACTTAAACGACTCAATCAAACTGTCAGAAAAAACAAATATCTTAACAGCTATTGAAATAGATAAAAATAACCATATAAAGCCAATAATAATAGCCGTGGTTCTTTCTATTTTCAAAATATTGTTGTGGTCGTTAGACATAGTTGTTAAAAAAATCAAAAATGATGGTGATAAAATACAAAGTATTACCCCAACAGATACTTTTTTAGAATAATTGTTATATATGTTAATATAAGTATTAACCTCTTCAATTGTAACTAACTTTTCTTTTTCTTTAATATCTAAAATTTCCGTTGTTTCTAAATTATCTTTTAATAAATAGTCAGTCGAAACAGAAAAAATTCGAGATATTATCATGATTTTATTAATATCAGGAACGCTCGTTGCACTCTCCCATTTGGAAACTGATTGCCTAGAGACATTTAGCTTTTCCGCTAACTCCTCTTGAGATAAGTTGTTCTTTTTTCTAAGGTGTAATATTTTATCTGCTATTGTCATAATTAATTTCTCCTTTATTCTTTTATGTTCTTATCAATTATTATATTAACAAAAAAAGCTGTTGCAATCTATCAATTACTATATGTTTTTTGGCAACTACAAGTTGCTTTTTTAAAATTTAATGCCTATACTACTTCTTTACTTGCAATATCATTAAATCTAAATTTACTTGCATTTATTTTAACCACATTATAACCTTCATATTTCAGCTTATACTTATCATAAAATTAGCAATTACAAAGTTTATATTATAAATATTTCTTTATAATATAAACTTTTATTTAATGTAGTTAAAAAGTTGCAAATATTTATATTAATATGGTATAATATTACTATTATATTATATTATACTATTTATAGTTTGAACTTTACTACTTTAAGTTTAATATTTTACTGAGTTTTTAAACTATTAACACTTATAAATAACGTGAAAATTATTATATTATAAAGTATTTATTGAACATATCCTTACATATAGGTAATACAATTAAGTTTAAAAAATAAAATTATTGGAGGAATTTAATAATGAAACTATTAGCAGTAACATCCTGCCCAGTAGGAATAGCCCATACTTACATAGCAGCTGAAAAATTAAAAAAAATGGCTGAGCAAATGAATGTAGAAATAAAAGTAGAAACACAAGGGTCATCTGGCGCCGAAAACATTATAACTGAAGATGATATTAAAGGTGCAGACGGTGTAATAATAGCCGCAGATAAATCTGTTAATTTAGATAGGTTTGCTGGTATGGCAATATTTGAATGCCCTATAGGTAGAGCTATTAAAGAGCCTGAAGTCTTAATACAGCAGTTTATAGACGGAAAAATCGAGAAAAACTCAGATATCAAAATAAAGTCTGTGGATGAGGCTAAAAAAGAAATTAAAGCAAAACAGCCAGAGTTTTACAAACATTTAATGGGTGGCGTTTCGTATATGATTCCAGTCGTTGTAGTTGCTGGTTTGTTAATAGCATTAGCATTAGCATTTGGTGGCCAACCAAGTGAGTCTGGACTAGTAATACCTGAATCATCATTTTGGAAAACTATAGAACAAATAGGTGGTGCAGGGTTCGTGTTCATGGTACCTATTTTGTCTGGCTTTATTTCTTACTCCATAGCAGATAGACCGGGTCTAGTTCCTGGATTAATTGGTGGATACATCGCTGCTAATGGCTCTTTCTACGGGTCTGATGCCAATGCCGGTTTCTTAGGTGGCATTGTAACAGGATTTTTAGATGGATATATAGTAAAAGCAATGAAAAAAGTAAAAGTTCCTAGTATCATTAAACCTATAATGCCAATTATAATAATCCCTATTATAGCAACTCTAATAACTGGTATAACATTTATATTTGTATTGGGTGGCCCCATAACTTTGGTTTTTGAAAGTTTAACAACTTTCTTGGCTGGCTTAACTGGTGCTAGTTCATTAATTTTAGCAACCATACTAGGTGCCATGATCGCATTTGATATGGGTGGTCCTGTAAATAAAGTCGCATTTTTGTTTGGTGTTTCAATGATAACTGCTGGAAACCCCGAGGTAATGGGTCCAATAGCAGTAGCTATTGCTATACCTCCAATAGGTATGGGTTTAGCAACATTTATTGGTAAAAAATATTATAGCGAAGACGAAATAGACGCTGGTAAAGCTGCATTTGCAATGGGTTTTTGTGGTATAACAGAAGGTGCCATACCATTTGCATCAGTTGACCCAATAAGGGTAATTCCATCATTAATTGTGGGTTCAGTAGTTGGCGCTAACATCGCTATGTTTTTCGGTGTTAAAAGCTTCGTCCCTCATGGCGGTCCAATAGTTGCCCTAACTGGCGGTATTGAAGGTATAGTCATGTTTTTACTTTCAATAATCATAGGTGTTGTCGTAACAGCTTTAATGGTAAACTATTTAAAATCATTTAAAAACGCAAAAGTGAAAACTAAAAACTTATAATAAGCTATGTTTAAATTTCTTTAAGCGTATTCTAAAGTGCCTTAATAATTTTATTTTTAACTTTTTTCACTGGTTTTGTGTAAATCGTAAATTAAACTTATCATTAACCTTAAGATTAACTGAATTTTTATTTTTACATACTATTTATCAAATTAAATTTTTAAATGATTTTTTCAAATGATAAAATCACATTCAAATAATGATAACTGTACTTTTATAATAGTACAAATTTATAACTAATATTATATAAAAAAAAGAAGTATAAAATATGGAAAACGAAAAAATAGTTGGAATCAAAAAGCAAAGTATTGTATTATCAATATTTTTATCAGTAATTACATTTGGTATTTACTTTATCTATTGGAAATATTTGCTTATAAAAAATGTTAGGGTAATTAAAAATAATACTGCAAATTGCACAGGCGAAATATTATGCATAATATTTATTCCTTTTTACTCGTTTTTTTGGTGGTTTACAATGGGTGAATATATTAATAAAGAGTTTAGAGCTAGATCATACAATGTTTTATCCAATGGCATTTCACTTTTAGTTATCGCTTTTTTAGGGTTTTCTGTTATTTCTATGTCTATTATGCAAAACGATTTCAATTCACTACCATTCACTGAAAATGAATTTATCTAAATACAACTAAAAACTTATAATACGAAAGGTGATATTAATTTTGAACAATAAACTATTTGATATAAAGTATATGGATTTAGACTTAAAGGCGACCGAAAAATTTTCTGCAATAAGTCATTTAGCTGCATTAGCAGCTGATAGGTTAATAAATTTAGATAATTATATAGAAGATGTTAAAAGTAGAGAGTCTCTATCAACAACTGGTATTGGAGATGGTATCGCCATACCTCATGCTAAGTCTAAATGGGTTAAAACTCCTACTGTTATTGTTGGTAAAAGCAAGGGTGGCATTGAGTGGGAAAGTTTAGACGACAACCCTGTAAAAATAGTCTTTTTATTAGCTATCCCTGATGAAGATAAAAATGATCATTTGAAAATTCTTCAAACATTATCAATCAGTTTAATGGATGACGAGTTCAAGAAAGAATTAGATAATGTTACTGAAAAAAGCGTCCTTGAAAAATTATTATTAGACATAACCAGTAATTAATTGTAAAAACTAATGCACATTAAAAGGCTAGGGAACTATTGAGTTTTCTGGCCTTTTAATAATAAATATAAATATAAATTTAAAGGTAATAATTATGAAAATTTTAGCAACAGATTTAGACGGAACATTAGTCAATAAAAACAATATATCTCAACAAAATAAAACTGCTCTAGAAATGCTACAATCCCAAAATAACCTCTTAGTAATATCAACAGGTCGACCATATAATGGGGTGTCTTTTTTAAAAGATGACCATAATATAAGTGCTAACTATTATATATTATTAAACGGTGCATTAATTCTTAATAAAAACCTTAGTAAAATTCAGCATAAAACAATAGAAACTAGAATTTTAAAAAACATATTAAAAGATTGTGAATTTAATGATATATCAATATCTCTAGAGTCAGGTTTTACAACATATAACCTGTCAAAAGTTAACGATTCACCTTATTGTGGTAAAGTAAACGTTAATGATATCTCTGAAGTAAAAGATGAAATTAGCTTGATTTCGATTTGTATGCATGAAAAAACAGTTGATTTTATAGATAATTTTAAAAATAAAATAAATTTGAAGTATAGTGATAGTATAATAGCTTATAGAAACCTTAACTATATTGATATTGTGCCTAAATGTTGCTCAAAAGGCAACGGAGTAAAATATGTAATGGAAAAAGAGTTGGTAAGTAAAGATGAAATATACACAATTGGTGACTCTTGGAATGATATCTCTATGTTTAATGTGACTGAAAATTCATTTACTTTTAAAAATGCTGAAAAAGAGTTGCAACAACACGCAAAATATTTAGTTGACTCTGTTTCAGAATGTATACTTAACTATATGTTGTAAATAAGTATAACCACCTTAACCTAATTGTTAAGGTGGTTATATTTAAAAATTTATGTAACATTAAACGACTTAAAACATTTATATAATATCTAAAACATTACCTCTTTTTTATGTGGTATTGTTTTAGATATTATTTTTCCATCTTTAAAGCTATATAAAACGTCCGAATTTTCATTTAATGCATCATAGTAATTTTTAGCATCCATAACAACAAAACTTGCAGCATTTCCCTTTTTAATGCCATATCTATCACCTAAATTTAAAGTCTTCGCAGCATTTGTTGTGACTAATTTATACGAATCCATAATTTCTTTATATCCCATCATTTGACAAACATGTAACCCCATATATACAACATCTCTCATGTTTCCTGTGCCTAATGGGTTCCACGGGTCGAAAATATCATCATAACCTAAAGATACATTTATACCATTGTCTAAAAGTTCTTTTACCCTTGTTACTCCCCTTCTTTTAGGATAAGTGTCCATTCTCCCTTGTAAATGCGTATTTACAATTGGGTTTGACACAAAGTTAATTTCCGACATTTTTAAAAGCCTCATTAGCCTTACAACGTAAGCATTGTTATATGAGTGCATTGCAGTTGTATGACTTGCTGTAACCCTGCTTTTTAAGCCTGACTCATAAGCTCTTGTTGCCAATGTTTCTAGACC
>JBOFNA010000193.1:0-5665 GCA_051658665.1 Oscillospiraceae bacterium | reverse complement strand
A
Source organism: Oscillospiraceae bacterium (assembly GCA_051658665.1). Taxonomy (GTDB): domain Bacteria; phylum Bacillota; class Clostridia; order Oscillospirales; family Ruminococcaceae; genus JBOFNA01. The sequence continues at coordinate 5,664 of JBOFNA010000193.1, read as the reverse complement.
AATGCTATGGAACACGGTTTAAAGTCTGTAGAAGTATTTGTTAAAGGCCCTGGATCAGGTCGTGAAGCAGCAATTAGAGCTTTACAAACAGCAGGTTTAGAAGTAAGTATGATTAAAGACGTTACTCCTGTACCTCACAACGGTTGTCGTCCACCGAAAAGAAGACGTGTTTAATTAGTTAAGTTTATAAGGAGGTATATTCTATATGGCAAGATATACAGGCCCAGTATGTAGATTATGTCGTCGTGAAGGCAAAAAGCTATATTTAAAAGGTGACAGATGTTACTCAGACAAATGTTCTGTTACATTAAGAGCTTATGCTCCAGGACAACATGGTCAAGGTAGAAAAAAATTATCAGAATATGGTTTACAGTTAAGAGCAAAACAAACTGCTCGTCGTTATTATGGTATTCTAGAAGGCCAATTTGCTAAATATTTTTATATGGCAGATAGAAAAACAGGAATGACAGGCGAAAATTTATTGCAAATTTTAGAAAGCAGACTTGATAATGTAGTATATAGAAGTGGATTAGCTTTATCAAGAAAAGAAGCAAGACAACTTGTATCACACAAACATTTTAATGTAAATGGTACAAAAGTTAATATTCCATCTTATTTATTAAAACCTGGCGATGTTTTAGAAGTTTGTGAAAAAAGTAAAACAAATGAAAAAATTAAAACAATTGTTGAGGCTAACGCTTCAAGACCTACACCAATGTGGTTAGATTTTGATGCTAATACTATGGTTTCAAAAGTTAATAAACTACCTAACCGTGATGAAATTGACTTTGATGTTGAAGAACAATTAATCGTTGAATACTATTCAAAATAATAATTATTAGTGGGGAAACAAACACATACTGTTTTTAAGACAGTAAATAGGGAGGTTTTTAAATGATAGAAATAGAAAAACCAAATATAGAGGCCATAGATTTAGCTGCAAATGGTACTTATGGTAAATTTGTCGTTGAGCCACTAGAACGTGGATATGGCACTACATTAGGTAATAGCCTAAGACGTGTTTTACTCTCATCTCTTCCTGGTGTTGCTGTTACATCCGTAAAAATTGATGGTGTTCAACATGAATTTTCAACTATACCCGGAGTTAAAGAAGATGTTACTGAGATTGTTTTAAACCTAAAAGGTTTAAATATATCAATTAATTCAAATGAAGCAAAAACAGTTTATATAGACGCTAAGGGTGAAGGATCAGTAACAGGTTTAGATATAAGATGTGATTCTGAAGTTGAAATTTTAAATAAGGATATTCATATAGCTACATTAGATTCAAAGGCTAAATTGAATATGGAAATTACTATCGATAAAGGTAGAGGTTATGTTTCTGCTGAAAAAAACAAACAAAACCTTAATACAGTAATAGGTGTAATAGCGGTTGATAGTATATACACACCTGTATTAAAGGTTAATTATTCAGTTGAAAATACCCGTGTAGGTCAAATAACAGACTACGATAAACTAACTTTAGAAATATGGACAGATGGTACAATATCTTCAAAAGATGCAGTATCATTAGGAGCCAAGGTCCTCAACGATCATCTCGCGTTATTTATAGCTGTTTCTGACGAGGCTTATGATGGCGACATTATGGTTGAAAAAGAAGATGATGTAAAAGAAAAAGTCTTAGAGATGACCATTGAAGAACTTGACTTATCTGTACGATCATTTAATTGTTTAAAACGTGCAGGTATTCATACAGTAGATGACCTTACAAACAAATCTGAAGAAGATATGATGAAAGTAAGAAACTTAGGTAGAAAGTCATTGGAAGAAGTTATTAAGAAACTTGAAGACTTAAGCTTAAACTTTAGATCTGAAGACGAATAAATCTTTAATAGTTTCTAAAAACATATGTTAGTATACCATTTGTTTAATTTAAGATTAGACAATAAAAACCTTTCGCAAATCTTTAGTAAGATTCAGAAATGGTTTTAGATATATTTTAATAATTCAAATCGATTATAAAAATAAATTTGAGACTTAGATGAGTAAAATTTAATAACCAGTTAAAGGGGTGATTTTATGCCAGGTACCAGAAAGCTTGGTAGAACATCTGCTCACAGAAAAGCAATGCTTAGAGCGATGGTGACCTATCTACTAGAAAATGGTAAAATAGAAACAACTTTAGCAAGAGCAAAAGAAGTACGTTCAATGACAGAGAAAATGATTACTCTTGGTAAAAGAGATACTTTACATGCGAGAAGACAAGTTCTTTCTTTTGTTACTAAAAAAGATGTTACAAAAAAATTATTTGATGAAATAGCACCAAATTATGAAGATAGAAATGGCGGTTATACACGTATTATAAAAATAGGTGTACGTCGTGGAGATTCGGCAGAAATGGCTATTATCGAATTAGTATAATACAAAAAAAGATAGAGATTAAATCTCTATCTTTTTTTGTATTAATTATTACATGAATAAATCATTTAATAAATAGTAATAAATATTATTATTGTTAGTTGAAACTTTATGTAAATAATTGATAAATATAATTTAAAAAATAAAAAGATACATAAAGCAACTTTTAATAAAAAACAAAATGTATATTAAATTATTTAATTTCTTGAACACAATTTTTACAAATATTTTTATCTTTAAATATTTGCACATCATCGTGTGAATGACAAAATATACAAGATGGTTCATATTTTCTTAATATAATAGAGTCACCGTCGACATATATCTCAAGTGGATCTTTACTTTTAATATTAAATGTTTTTCTTAATTCCATAGGTAGAACAATTCTACCTAATTCGTCTAATTGACGAACTATACCGATTGATTTCATTAGCATACTCTCCCATGTGTTTTAATTATTATATTACAATATAGATTGCATAAAGTCAATAAAGAAATTGTAAAGAATCATTGAATATTCATATAAAACTAAATAATTTGGGGTTATTTCATTTAATAAGCATAATTGATAAGTTAAATTAAACCAATTTTTTTATTGACTTTTCTTATTATTTTAGTACTTAAGTATGTTGCTTTTTGTGCATTTTCAGTATAAGTTTGTTCAAGGTAGTCTTTTTCTTTTATTATATTAGCGTAATTTTCTCGAATGTCTTTTAAGCTATCTGCAACAGTTTCACCAACAGCTAATTTAAAATCACCGTAATTAAAATTTTGAAAATACAATAGACAATCTTCTATACTTATATCTGTTATACTTGAGTATATGGTTAATAAGTTACTTATACCAGGCTGATATTCTGAAAAAGATATTATATTATGAGAGTCAGTAACGGATTTTTTAAATTTTCTTATAATAGTGTCTTTGTCATCTAATATTGATATAATCGCATTTGGGTTTTCATCAGATTTACTCATCTTTTTTGTAGGGTCTTGTAGTGACATGATTTTTGAACCTGTTTTTGGTATATATGGCTCAGGTACTTTAAAAACATCTCCGTAAATATTATTAAAGCGTTTAGCTATGTCTCTTGCCAACTCTAAATGTTGTTTTTGATCGGCACCAACTGGTACAAGGTCTGTACCATAAAGTAATATATCTGATGCCATTAAAACTGGATATGTAAATAACCCTATATTTATATCGTTATGATGTTTTTTGGCTTTATCTTTAAATTGGGTCATACGTGATAGTTCGCCAAACTGAGTATTACAAGATAATATCCAAGATAGCTCGCTATGTGTCTTTACGTGACTTTGTATAAATAAAAGACTTTTTTTTGTGTCAATACCGCAAGCTAAAAGCAATGCATAAGAGGATAATATTTGTTTTCGAAGGAAGATGGGGTCTTGTCTAACTGTAATAGAATGCATATCTACGACTGAAAATAAGCAGGTATAGTCAGTTTGCAGTTTTTTCCAGTTTAACACGGCACCTAAATAATTACCTAGGGTAAAATTACCTGTTGGTTGAATGCCACTAAAAATAGTTTTTTTAATTTGAGTATCCATACTTACCTCCAATTGCTCACATTATATCATAAAAAAATATGTATGTACATATCTAGTTAAAACATTGACAAAAGTTGTTTTAAAAAGTAAAATTATATATAAAGATATTTAAAGGAGAACTTAAATGGACTTTAGTAAAATTAGAACAAGATTTGCACCATCGCCAACTGGGTATATGCATGTTGGTAACTTAAGGACTGCATTGTACGCCTATTTAATTTGCAAGAAAGATAATGGCAATTTTTTATTAAGAATTGAAGATACAGATCAAGGAAGGTTAGTTGATGGAGCATTAGATATAATATATGATACATTGAATGATACAGGATTAGTTTGGGACGAAGGTCCAGATGTTGGGGGAGATGTAGGACCTTATATACAAAGTGAAAGGAAAAACATTTATCTTGATTATGCTAAAAAGCTAATTGATGCTGGCGATGCTTATTACTGTTTTTGTGATAAAAATCGTTTAGACGAAATGAAAGTAATTCAAAAAGCTTCAGGAATGACACCTAAGTATGATGGTTGCTGTAAAAAATTAACACAAAAAGAGGTAGAAGAAAAAATGCAACAGGGGATACCTTGTGTTGTAAGGCAAATGATACCAGAAAAAGGAGAAACTACCTTTGAAGATGAAATTTATGGCAATATTACTACGCCAAATAGTACATTAGATGATAATGTTTTACTTAAAGCTGATGGTTTTCCAACATATAACTTTGCAAATGTTATAGATGACCATTTGATGGGTATTACACATGTAATTAGAGGTAGTGAGTATCTTTCGTCTACACCTAAATATAACTTATTATATAATGCTTTTGGGTTTGATATACCTAAATATATCCATTGTCCACCTGTAATGAAAGATGAAAATAATAAATTATCAAAACGAAATGGCGATGCATCATATCAAGACTTAGTAGAAAAAGGTTTTTTAAAAGAGGCAATTTTAAATTATATTGCACTTTTAGGTTGGAGTCCAAAAGGTGAAAAAGAAATCTTTAGTCTAGATGAGTTAAAAAAAGAGTTTAGTATAAATGGTATGTCAAAATCTTCTGCTATTTTTGATATTAAAAAACTTAGGTATATAAATGCTAAGTATATTAAAAACATGACTTTAGATAACTTTAATAAAATAGCATTACCTTTTATAAGAGAAACAGTTAAAAGAGAAGATGTTGACTTTAACCTTATATCTAAAATGCTACAAGTTAGAACAGAAGTTTTAGATGAAATACCTGAGCAAGTTGACTTTGTCGATACACTACCTGACTATAGTACAGACCTTTATATACACAAAAAGATGAAAACTGACGAAAAAACATCTTTAGAGGTTATAGAAAAATTATTAGTAAAATTTGAAAATGTTGATGAAGATAATTTTAATGTTGATAATATACATGACGAAGTAATGGAAACAGTAAAAGAGTTAAATGTTAAGAATGGTTATGTATTTTGGCCTTTGAGAGTTGCTACAAGTGGCAAAGCCTTTACACCAGGTGGCGGAGTTGAAATTGCTGCTATTATTGGTAAAAAAGATACTTTAAATAGGATGTATATTGCTTTAGATAAATTAAAACAAGTGTAGACTTTTAATTTAAAATCTGTCTATAAATTAAAAGGTGATTTAGGGTTAATAATTTTAAAATGAAAGTTTATGTAAATTAAACATCATATTAAATAATGAGTATTGTTTTTATTTATTGTTTATAT
>JBOFNA010000192.1:0-3200 GCA_051658665.1 Oscillospiraceae bacterium | reverse complement strand
TGGAAAAAGGTGTTGAGTCATTAAATGTGGGTATTTCTGCAGCTATATTGATGTGGGAAATTTTTAAAAAATAAATTAAAGGTGTTTTATGAATAAAACTAAATATTGGGTATGGTTACAGCTTGTTTTTGGTGTTTATAATAATAAAGTTTTTAATTTAATAGATGTCTACAGTTGTCCTAAAGAATTATATGAAAATATATTAAAACTATCTGATATTTTATCTAAAAAAGATATTGAAAAAATAAAAAATACACCATTAGATCAAGCTGAAGAAATAATAAATAAAACTATACAAGATGGTTATGATATAATTACAATAGATGATGAAGATTATCCATATAAATTAAAAAACATTTACTGTCCGCCTATTGTTCTTTATTGCACTAAAAACTTTAGAGATATTTGCAATAAATTTTCGATAGCAGTTGTAGGAAGTAGGAAAGTATCAAGTTATGGCGTTGAGGTGACTGCTATTATAACAGAGCAACTTACTAAAGAAAATGTAGTTATAGTAAGTGGACTAGCGTATGGGGTAGATAAGATTGCACATGAAACGACAGTGAAAAATGACGGTGAAACTATAGCGGTTTTAGGTTGTGGTTTAGATAAGACTTATCCGTCAGTACATAAAGTTTTGAGAAAGTCTATAGAAATAAAGGGTGCAATAGTAACAGAGTTTATTTTAGGGACAGTACCATTTAGCAGTAATTTTCCAACTAGAAACAGAATAATTGCTGGTCTATGTGAGGGGATTTTGGTTACAGAAGCTGGTAGTAGAAGTGGGACATTGGTAACGGCAAAATTTGCTTTTGAAGAAAATAGAGATGTTTTTTGTGTACCATCTAACATATTTGCAAAACAAACTCAGGGTACTAATTTTTTGTTAAAAAGTTATGGTAAACTTACAACTGGCAGTGAAGATATTTTTTTAGAGTACAAGCATATATTTGAAGAAAAACAAAAAGATGATAGAATAAATAAAAAAGATGACAACTCAATTTCTAAAAACTTAACGATGGTACAGCAAAAAGTTATAGATACTTTGAATTTTAACCCAATTTATATAGATGAGATTTCAAGTAAAACAGGGTTAGATATAATAACATTAAACGAAATAATCTTCACCTTAGAATTAGATGGTTTAGTTTCTAGTCATCCTGGTAAAAGGTATACAATTAAATATTAGTTTTAAGTGAGAGGTAAAAATGGAGAAAGAAAAAACAGAAAAGAAAAAGACCGTTAAAAAAGCAAGTGCTAAAACAACTAACAAATACAAATATATTGTAATAGTTGAGTCACCTGCTAAAAGTAAAACTATAAAAAAATATTTAGGAAAAGACTACGAAGTAGTTGCGTCTATGGGGCATATTAGAGATTTACCAAAATCTAGGTTAGGTGTAGATGTAGATGATAATTTTGAGCCGTCTTATATTAATATTAAAGGTAAGGCACCAATTATAAATGACTTAAAAAATAGGGCTAAAGGTTGTGAAAAAGTATTTTTAGCAGCTGACCCTGACAGAGAAGGCGAAGCGATATCTTATCATATAAGCAATATATTGGGGCTTGACATAAATGATGATAATAGAGTTACATTTAATGAGATAACAAAAGATGCAGTTTTAAATGCAATTAAAAATCCTAGAAAAGTAAATTTAAGTTTATTTGATGCACAACAAGCTAGACGTGTTTTAGATAGGTTAGTGGGATATAAGTTAAGTCCGTTTTTATGGCAAAAAGTTAAAAGAGGACTTTCTGCAGGTAGAGTACAGTCTGTTGCGGTAAAAATGATTGTAGACAGAGAAAATGAAATAAGAAGCTTTATTACACAAGAATATTGGAGTGTTGAAGCAACAGTTTTTGAAGATATAGAAAAAAATAAATTTATCTCAAAGGTTAGCACATTTAAAGGTAAAAAAATAGATATAGAAAATGCACAACAAGCAGATGATATCGAAACATATTTAAATGATCAACAATTTATTATAGATAGCATTAAAAAATCTGTTAGAAAAAAACAACCATCACCACCATTTATAACATCTACATTACAACAAGATGCTTCGAGAAAACTCAACTTTCAAACATCTAAGACAATGAGAATAGCTCAAGAGTTATATGAAGGCGTAGATATTAAAGGTATGGGAGGTACACAAGGTTTAATAACTTATATGAGAACGGACTCATTTAGGTTATCACCTGATGCCATAATTGAAGGTCGAAATTTTATAGAAAAAAATTATGGTAAAAATTATTTACCTGAATCACCGCGTTACTATAAATCGAAGAAGAAGACAGATGTTCAAGATGCTCACGAGGCTATTAGGCCGACTGTAATTGAGTTATCACCTATTAAGATAAAAGACAATTTAAGTAATGATCAATATAAACTGTACAAACTAATTTGGGATAGGTTTATTGCTTGTCAAATGGCAGATTGTTTACTTGATACAGTAAGTGTAAGTATAAAAGCTGGTGACTACGGGTTGAAAACTAGTGGATTTACAGTTAAATTTAAAGGGTTTACATTTGTTTACTCAGATGATGATGGTAAAAAAGATGAAAAACAAATGGTGTTACCAGAATTGACAGAAAATGCAAATTTAAATTTAAATGAAATTGCTAAAAATCAGCACTTTACACAACCTCCTCCTAGATATAGTGAAGCTAGTTTAGTTAAAACATTAGAAGAAAATGGCATTGGTCGACCAAGCACATACTCACCAACAATTACAACAATTTTAGGTAGAGGATATATAGAGCGAGATAAAAAGAATTTATTACCTACTGAGCTTGGAGAAGTTACAACAGCGTTGATGAAAGAACATTTTACAGAGATAGTAGATGAAGAGTTTTCGGCTAACATGGAAAATGCACTTGATAAAGTTGAAGATGGTATTGAGCCTTGGAAAAATGTAATTGCACAATTTTATGAAGGTTTTTCTTTAACATTGGATAAGGCGCAAAAAGAATTAGAAGGAACAAGAATTGAGTTAACACAAATAGTTACAGATGAGATTTGTGATCTTTGTGGTAGAAATATGGTTGTAAAACAGGGTAGGTTTGGAGATTTTTTAGCATGTCCTGATTATCCTGAATGTAAAAACACAAAACCGATTACCAAAAAATCAGACGGAGACTGTCCTTTATGTAATAATAAGATTTTGATTAAAAAATCTAAAAAAGGTAAGGTTTAT
>JBOFNA010000191.1:0-2333 GCA_051658665.1 Oscillospiraceae bacterium | reverse complement strand
CTGATGCTCTTGTTAAATTTGGAGAAGATATTTATGGTGATAAAGTTTTAATAATTGCTGCTGAGCAGTTTTCGTTTCTTAGAAAAAATGAAAACTTTTTAAAAACCACCGATGTTGGTGTAGATATTTTGATATCTGGGGCTGTTGGTATGATTCATGGTTGTCAAATTGTTGTTTCAAATAAGATTAAGAAAATAGCGGATAAATATAATAATTTTATTGTAAAACCAAATGCTGTTGCTATTTACTTGAAAAGAGAAACAGAAATTGAAAAAGATAGAGATATAACTAAAAAAACTACAGTAATAACTGCTGATAAACATTATGCTACACACTTAGCTTACGAAAGCAAGGCTATAAAATTGTTCGTAAAGGCTTAATAAATGTTTGATATTATTAAAAAAAATGTCAGTTATTTAATTAATGATACCGATATTGACTATAATATTTTAGATTTGTCTATTAATTTAATTTTAGATTACTCTAGAAATTATTTAGCTGATGATTATATTGATAAAAGATTATATAATTATTTAGCTGAAATATCTTTATATAAATATAAAAGTTTTATTAATGATAACAATTTAACTAATTATAAAGCTGGAGATATTTCTCTTTCTTTTTCAGATGATGAAGATATTTATATAAAACTAGAAAAAGCCCTTGCACCTTTTAGAAAGGTTAGGTGGTGATTATTTTTGATTTCTTAAAAAAAGTTATTGAAAGTAGATTTTATCATAAAATGGATGTTTATATTTTTGAAGACTATAAAGAAAATAATGTTACAAAACAAAGGTTGAAATTACTCTATAAAGATATTAAATGCTTTTTGTTTAAAGATGAGAAAGCAAAAGTAACGGATAGTAGTAATAAAAATGATATTGAGTATTTAAATAAGATTTGTTTTGGTCAAAATGTAGAAATAAAACCAGGGTCGGTTATACATGTAGACGTTTTAGGTAATAAGCGTCAATATATTATGGCTTCAGATCAGGTGCGTTATAAATCACATTGTGAAATTTTAGTGAAAAGAAAAGGTTTTTGTTAATGAATGCTGACTATTTTATTAAATTAATTGCAAAAGAGCTAGATAGTGCATTTGTTGAAACTAAGGTATATACAAGCAAGGTTGAGCAAAATTTGCTTTTACCTTGTTTTTTTATATCTTTAGAAAAAGCAAATTGTACTTATGCCTTAAAGGAAAATTTTAATGTTAACTATACTTTTAAAATTGTTTATATATCTAGTAATGATTTGTGTTTTATTGGTGAAAGTTTATTTAAAAATTTAAGGTATCTTAATGATTCGAAAAACAAATTTAAGGGTAAAAATATGAAATTTAGTATAAAAGGGAATGAGCTACATTTCTATATTGATATGGATATAAATTTAAAAACTATAAACAATGATATTGTTTTTAATAGTTTGGAGGGTAATTTTAAAATAAATGAGTAAAATTAAAAAATATAATAAAAAGGAGTTACTTGAAACTTTCAGTAATTTTGCAATGGTTGATTTATTACAAAATGTTTTAGATGATAAATTGTATACTTTACAAGAAATTGAACAAAAACTCGAATATTTATTAAAACAGGAGGTTAAAAATTATGATAACAACTAATACAGTTATTCAAGATAAAGTAAGACCAGGTGTTTATATTAACATAAAAAGCAATGGGAATAATAATATTTTATCTATGAGTAAAGGGGTTGTGTTAATGCCCTTAGATTTGAAGTTTGGTGCAGATAATCAGTTTATTTATATAAATAATTTAGCTGATATAAACTCTAAATTAGGTGGAATTAATTTTAAAACTCAACCTATAGTTGAAGCCTTGAAAAATGCAAGTACAGTAATTGTGTATAAAATCAATGGAGGTGTTAGCTCTCAATTTAGTGTTAGCGATGATTTTATAATTAGAAGTAAGATGTCTGGTGAAAATGGAAACTTTATCAGTGTAACAGTTGATGAAGTTATTAATGAGAATAAATTTAAGATAACAACTTTTTATAAAAACTCAAAAGTTTGTCAGGATATTGTTGGAGATGTTGATTATTATGAAAATGATTATATAGAGTATACTGGTAAAATTGTAAGAAGTAGCGGTATGTTTTTAACTGGTGGAATAACTGCTGAGGCCACTTTAGAAAATTATTTAACCTTTTTAAATAATGCTGAAAAGATTGATTTCAATGTTTTATCTGTACCTACTAATAGTGAAATTGTTAAGTCTACAATGGTTAATTTCATTAAAAGAATGAGAGAAACTGAAGGTAAAAAGGTTGTACTTGTTTTGCCTTTTGTGGAAAATGCTGATTATGAGGGTATTATT
>JBOFNA010000190.1:0-3936 GCA_051658665.1 Oscillospiraceae bacterium | reverse complement strand
ACGACTTCATGAACTGCACATCCCATTTGCAAAGCTAGATTCTACCGACAGTATCCGCAGATGGAACAATGGCGAACTGCCTGTTGCCCTTATCCACCCTGCATCGGCAGGACATGGGCTTAATCTGCAAAGTGGCGGCTCTGCGATTGTGTGGTTCGGACTGACTTGGAGTTTGGAATCGTATCAGCAGACCAATGCAAGGGTGTGGCGACAAGGTCAGACTTCAAGCACCGTGGTGGTTCAGCATATCATTACTGCCAGCACCATTGACGAGCAGATTATGAAAGCACTCTCCCGCAAGGAACATACGCAATCGGCACTAATTGATGCCGTAAAAGCGGATTTGAAAATCTAAGATAATCAAAGACAACCCGTGCCAATCCGAGTGAAATCAAATTTAATCGGAGGTACGCTATGACCGCAAAAACATATTTGTCACAGGCACGTTTTCTGGACGCTCGCATTACTTCTAAAATCCAACAGATAGAATCCCTCAGTGAACTAGCTACAAGCTGCTCTGCTATACTTTCGGATATGCCAAGAAACCCGAATAAAGGCGGCTCTCGTATGGAGGATGCCGTGTGTAAGATGATTGACCTGCAAATGGAACTAAATCACGACATCAACACATTGGTTGACTTAAAGAAAGAGATTATGAATACCATTCATTCTATACCCAACGTGGAACACCAGACACTTTTGGAAAAGAGATACCTGTGCTTTATCTCTTGGGAGCAAATTGCCGTGGATTTAAGCTACAGCATTCAGCATACCTATCGTATACACGATGCCGCTTTGAAAGAAGTGATCCAAATTCTGAATCATGAGAGTTAGATGTATAGAATGAGAGTGACCGCTTGTGATATTATTATAATAGCAAAAGAATTAGATGAGAGCCCTGCAGGAGAAATCCTGCAGGGCTTTCTCTATGCCACAATAAAGGAGAAATTCGATGCCAAAACGACCAAAGCGACCGTGTTCTCACGCAGGATGCCCAAACCTAACGGACGGCAGATTTTGTGAGCAACACGAGAAACAAGAGAACAAACGCTACGAGAAGTACGACAGAGACCCTGCTGTACACCGTAGATACGGGCGAGCGTGGAAACGAATCCGTGACCGCTATGTTGCCGCCCATCCGCTGTGCGAGAAATGTTCTGAGCAAGGTAAGCTGACACCCACCGAAGAGGTACATCATATCCGCTCCCTGTCACAAGGTGGTAGCCACGACAAGAGCAATCTGATATCCCTTTGCAAATCATGTCATGCCAGAATCCATGCGGAAAATGGTGACCGCTGGCACACCCGATAGGGGGATGCAAATCTCTACAACTTATTTGCAGAGCAACGGGCGTGGGGTCACACGCACAAAAACGGCGAAATCAAAAGGGTAATAAAGGACGGTGAGAATAAATGCCCACAAAATCAAATAATACAGGCGGTCGTGGCGGTGCAAGAGCGGGCGCAGGTCGCAAGAAATCTGCCGTTTCAGAGAAAGCGGCGAATGGAAACCCAGGCGGTCGAAAACTTGAAGTGCTGGATATTCCTGAACTGGAAAGTGTGGAGATGCCAAAACCGCATGACTTTTTATCTGCCGAGCAACGTGACGGAAGTGCATTGCAAGCAGCTGAAATATATGCAGAAACATGGAACTGGCTGAAGAAAATCGGCTGCAGCTCCAAAGTTTCAACACAGCTTTTGGAGCGATATGCTATGTGCAGTGCCAGATGGATTCAGTGTGAGGAAATGACCAATAAACTGGGTTTTCTCTCAAAGCACCCTACGACACAGAAACCTATTCCCTCGCCGTTTATCAATATCGGCATCAATTATATGAACCAAGCGGTAAGGCTTTGGAATGAAATATTCCAGATTGTGAAAGAAAACTGCAGTACGGATTATGAAGATGCTTCCCCGCAAGATGATTTGATGGAGCGGTTACTCTCCGCTCGGAAAGGAACAAAATAATGACAAAATATTTAACGGCTGAAAGTGTATGCAAAGGCCATCCCGATAAGCTGTGCGACTTGATTGCCGACAGCATTTTAGACGCTTGCCTACGTAAGGATAAATCCTCCCGTGTGGCTTGTGAGGTTATGGCGACAAAAGGAAGAATCTTTGTAGCGGGCGAAATCACCTGTTCGAAGAAAATCAACATCCGATGGATTGTCCGCAATGTCTTAGAGGATGTCGGCTATAATCCAAAAAAGTTTATAACTTTCGTTTATGTGCATCAGCAAAGCGGCGATATCGCAGGAGGTGTTGACCGCGCGATTGAATCTCGTGATGGCGACACTTCATGGTACTCCATGCTCGGCGCTGGCGATCAAGGTACTGTTTACGGCTATGCAACCAACGAAACATCGGAGCAATTACCTCTTCCGCTCGTGTATGCACACTCCATCTGCCGAAAACTGGACAGCGTGATGAAAAGCGGTGTTGTCAAAAACATCGGTCCCGATGGCAAGGCACAGGTTACTATCGAATATGAGAACGGCAAGCCAAAGCGCATCAAGACTATCGTTGTTTCGGTTCAGCATACAGCCGACAAGGATTTGGAGGTTCTTCGCAGTGAGATTATCTCCGAAGTATTGTGGCCTGTGTTAGAGGATTTTCCTTTTGATGATGCTACGGAGATTTTCATAAATCCCTCTGGCAGATTTGTCGAGGGCGGACCCTCTGCTGATACTGGACTTACTGGCAGAAAAATCATGGTCGACACTTACGGCGGTTTGGCGGCACATGGCGGCGGTGCATTTTCAGGCAAAGATCCGACTAAGGTTGACCGCTCTGGTGCATACATGGCGAGGGCGATTGCAAAGAACATCGTTTGGTGCGACTTTGCGGACAAATGCCAAGTTGCCATCTCCTATGCTATAGGAAAAGCTGACCCTGTTGTAGCTGAGATTGATACATTCGGCACCGGCAAGGTGTCGGAGGAGGTTATCCTCAAAGCTGTACTTGATGTGTTTAACCTCCGCCCAGCAGCGATTATTGAAACCCTCGGACTGCGTGATGCTATTTACGTTGATACGGCGACCTACGGTCATTTCAGCGGCATACTTGCTCGGTGGGAGTGGCTTGATAAATACAAGGAACTCCGGGAGGCGGTGAAAAAATATGCTGATTGAGAAAAAGAACACGGCAGATTTGCTCCCCGCCGAATATAACCCTCGAAAGGATTTAAAGCCTGGGGATGCTGAATACGAAAAGTTAAAACGCTCTATTGAGCAGTTTGGATATGTTGAGCCGGTTATCTGGAATAAGGTGACCGGCTCTGTCGTTGGTGGTCATCAGCGGTTGAAAGTTCTCATTGATATGGGCATTTCTGAAGTCGAGTGTGTTGTTGTCGAGATGGATGTAGAAAAAGAAAAGGCGCTCAACATCGCCCTCAATAAAATCAGCGGCGAATGGGATAGGGATAAACTCGCTCTGCTAATCACAGATTTACAGGGTGCGGATTTCGATATTTCCCTCACGGGCTTTGAGCCTGCAGAACTGGATGATTTGTTCAAGGAAACTATACAAGACGGCATCCACAATGATGATTTCGATGTAGCTGAGGAACTGAAAAAGCCGACCATTACTAAACTCGGCGATGTCTGGACGCTGGGTAGGCACAGGCTCGTTTGCGGCGATTCTACGAAACAAGAAACTTTCGACACGCTGATGAACGGCAAGAAAGCGAACCTTGCTATCACGGACCCGCCGTATAATGTGAACTACGAGGGATCAGCAGGCAAAATCAAAAATGACAACATGGAGAATGATACGTTTTATCAATTTTTACTCGATGCTTTCACCAACACCGAAGCTGTCATGGCAGATGATGCGAGCATTTATGTATTCCATGCCGATACCGAGGGGTTAAACTTCCGCAGGGCATTTGCCGATGCGGGATTTTATTTATCTGGCACTTGTATTTGGAAAAAGCAG
>JBOFNA010000189.1:0-4090 GCA_051658665.1 Oscillospiraceae bacterium | reverse complement strand
TCGGTATACCTTTAGCTGCTGGGTTGCTTTTCATTCCTTTTAGCATAACTCTAAACCCTATGTTCGCGGCTTTAGCAATGAGTTTTAGCTCTGTTTCTGTCGTTTTAAATGCTTTAAGATTAAAATATATTCAAAAATAAATTTATAAAGGTGGTTTAACTTGAAACACAAAGGTACTGTAACATTATTAAAAACAGCAAAAGGTCAAATTGAAGGCATCTTAAAAATGGTGGAAGACGAAAGGTATTGTATTGACATATCTAACCAACTCCTTGCGGTTTCATCTGTCGTAAAAAAAGCCAATATAGAAATTTTAAAAGAACATATAAACACTTGTGTAAAACAAGCTATTAAAGAAGATAATTGTGATGATAAAATTAAAGAAATTGAACAAATACTTGATAAAATTTTAAAATAATCTTCAATGTGATTTCAAAATTTTTTACTATAAGTTAAAATAAAAAAGATAGGATATATTTAATATCCTATCTTTTTTCTAATTTTTAAATTGCATATTATAAAGACTTGCATAAGCATTATTTAAGTTCATTAAATATTTATGACTACCTTCTTCTAAAATCCCATCTTCTGATAAAACAATGATTTTTTCGGCATTCTTAATAGTCGAAAGTCTGTGTGCAATAACTAATGTAGTTCTGTTTTTTGCCAATAACTCTAATGATTCTTGAACAATTTTTTCAGATTCATTATCAAGTGCACTCGTAGCTTCATCAAAAATTAATATCGGTGGATTTTTCAAAAATACCCTAGCTATTGATAACCTTTGTTTTTGACCACCACTTAATTTAACCCCACGTTGACCAATATCAGTATCGTACCCATCTTTTAATTGCATTATAAAATCATGTGCATTCGCCTTTATTGCCGCTTCAACGACTTCTTCATCTGTGGCATTAATATTACCATACCTAATATTCTCTAATATATTGCCGCTAAATAAATAAACATCTTGTTGTACAATACCAATGTTGTTTCTTAAGGATTTTAACGTAACATCTTTTATATTTTTATTATCAATAAAAATATCTCCTTGAGATAGCTCATAAAACCTAGGTATTAAAGAACATAATGTAGTTTTACCTGCACCACTTGTGCCTACTATTGCAACATATTCTCCTGTTTTAATATTTAAATTAATGTCTTTTAGTACATATCCTGTATTTTCATTATATCTAAAACTTACATTATTAAATGATATTTCACCTTTAACATTTTCTATATTTTTAGCAAGCTTACTATCTTTAATATCTGGCTCAATTTCTAAAATATCCATAAATCTATCAAAGCCAGTCATACCTTCTTGAAACTGTTCTGTAAAGTTAATTAATTTTTTAATAGGATCTGTAAAATTATTTATATAAAGTAAAAATGTTAACAAATCTCCAACGATAATGACACCACTACCTATAAATAAAGACCCTAAAACTATAACTGTAATTGTTATAGATGTAACAAAAGCACCTAACCCACTATGAAATGTGGCCATGACTCTATAACTTTGCTTTTTAGATTTAACAAAACTTTTATTTTGTTTAGAAAACTTTTTCACTTCTTCTTTTTCAGACGCAAAAGATTTCACAACCCTAATACCTGATAGGTTATCTTCAATTTGTGAGTTAAGGTTGCCTACGTGTTCTTTGTTTTTTCTAAAAGCTTTACGCATTTTTTTATTGCAAAAATAAGTAAATAAAAACATAAATGGTAATATAGCAAAAACCAATACAGTTAATAAAGCATTAATTTGAAATAAAATAATAAATGCTCCTAAAAATTTTATTATAGATATAACTATATCTTCAGGACCATGATGATATAACTCTGCTAATGTAAAAATATCATGTGTTATCCTTGACATCAATGTACCAGTTTTTTGATTATCATAAAAACTAAAAGATAACTTTTGATAATGAGAAAATAACTCATTTCTCATATCATGTTCCATATAAACACCCATACTATGACCTTTATATGTGATAAAAAAGTTACATATAAACTCAATCAAAACTAAGGATAACATGAATAGTCCTACTTGCATTATTTTAGATATTTCAATTGTTTCACCAATTAAAACATTATTTGTTATATATCTTATACACAATGGTATTGTAAGTGAAATAGCAGCAACTATAAATGCACAAAACAGGTCTGCAAATAATAGTTTTTTATATGGTTTATAATAAGATAGAAATTTTTTAAATCTAGTTGACATAATTACCTCCTTTTTTTTAATTATATCACAATTTATTAGTATAATACAAACTTTTATATTATTTAATAATTATATTAACTTAAGCCAATTTTAGATTATATAAGTATTTATTTAAAACTAAAGCTTTATTTTTTCAACAATTTTATAAACAAAAAATTCAACCATTATTTATATATTTATGTTAATATTTTTATTTTACTTTAACTAAATAGTTTGCTTTGTAAAACATTTAATTTAGTAAGTAGTTTTAAATATTTTTTTATTACAATATGATATTATTATTATATTTAATTATTCTATATTGTAAAATAAATTTACTAAAAAATATAGTCAATTTAAAAAACCATATTCGGTAATATATTTAACTTTGTTTATACCCCTTTTTTTATTTTAGTTTTACTTGATTAACTTTACGCTATAATTATTTTAAGTAAACTGAATAAAATAAATTATTTTTATATGTAAAGTTTAAATAAAGATACATTTACAAATAGATTGAATGATACTATGGACTAAGAAATATTAAAGCTTTTAAATTACCTGTAAAACTTTACTAAATAAATCACTAATTAATCAATATATAAACAGGTGTTTATATTGCAAATAAAATGCTCTTTATTCGCTTACAAAATCATTAAATGCAACAACATATACCTGTTAATATGATATTCCAATCGATGTAAAATTGTGTGATACAAATAAAAGTGAAGTAACTGTTGTTTAATTAGTTTAAATGGAGTTTATTAAATATTATTCAGATTTACTTGTTGAATTTTGTCAACTTAATAATAATTGTAAAAAAGACGCTGTAAAAAGAATAATATAATTAGCACAAATAAAAAAATACAATTCAAGATGATTTAAAGGTTATAAATGAAAGAGATATTAAATTTATCTCAAAAAAACAAAGTATTAGCAGGTTACTATGTGGGGTATCAAGTTAATGGTTATTTTGGTGTTATAACACTGGTTTTAGATTTTGGAAATAAATATTCATAAACAATTCAACTGTGCAACCCTATAAAATTGTTACATATAAATAAATTGAAAAAGTTTGGGTAATTAAAAATCAATAATGGGTCGATTTAACAATATTTTTCTATATACTGGTTTTCTCATTAATGAAATGTTAAGAATAAAAACTAAAAACCTTGACTTAACAACAAGAACAATTAAAAGGGGAACAAAATCAAGTAAGGATAGAATTGTTACCATTAATTACAAATATTCAATATTATTCAAATAAAGGTTTAATAAATAAACTCTTATTTATTTACATATAATAAGAAAAAAATATTATTTTCACAATATTATATATTTTGAAATAAAATTATAAGTCAGTTTTAAATTAAGCATAACTCCCACTAATACAAATATACATTCAGATTAAAGCTAGATTACTCAGTATCAAATAAGGTTGCATTTATTTTAATTATGACTATAAATCAAAAGAATTTTTAAAAAGAATGTACACAAATAAAACGATTAAAGAATTAAAAGCAGTAACTGAAATTAATAAACAAGTTAGTAAAAAAATAACCGCAAACCTTTTATTTTATAGGTTTGCGGTTATTTTTACAATATTAATTAATATTATTTCTTTTTTATACAATATATTATATTATTATAAATATACGTATTTAACACACTTATCACTAATACTATTATTATATTTATAGAGTTTTTAATAACATATAAATAAAAAACTATAAAAGTATATCTTTTATAGTTTTTTCACCTTCAGATATATAAAATATCTATATTTGGTGGGCCTTCGGGGACTCGAACCCAGGACCTACCGGTTATGAGCCGGTTGCTCTAACCAACTGAGCTAAAGGCCCGAATAAATATATGGCTCCC
>JBOFNA010000188.1:0-15598 GCA_051658665.1 Oscillospiraceae bacterium | reverse complement strand
ATCTAACATACCTAAAGGAATCGTAGTTAGTTTCATAAGTAACCCTCACTTTTTTAAATTAAATTATCTAGTATAAAATTATTATAAATTATATATCTTTAAATAAACTACATCTATATATTTTAAAACCTTTTTTCTTAATATTGTGAGTATTAACTATGTTTTTATAACCTAGCTTACATACCCTATACTTAAGACAGTCTTATAAAATATATAATTTAAACTAAACTCACATATTTTTCTATCTTTTGGTTTAAATTTTATTTAACAATTGATTTGAAATATTTTAATATAAATCTAATTATAGTCCAATTCTTCTAACCTGCTCTACACTTTTAACTTTTTTAATTTTTTGTATTATAGTATATAAATGTTCAACATTTTTAATGCCTAAAGTAATTATAATTTCACCATACCCGCTATTTAAATCTCTTGCACTTAACTCATAAATAGGTATTCTCATATTTGATAAAAGTACACCTATATCAGCAATTAAACCGTTAGAGTTTGACACACTTATAGCTATAGTAGATTTATAAGATATATCAGCTGGCTCAGACCAACTTGCATTAACCCATCTACCCATATACTTTTCGTCTTCTATATTAACATTTACACAGTCTATTTTATGTATAGACACACCATACCCTCTTGTTATAAAACCTATTATATCATCACCTGGTAATGGTGTGCAACATTTAGAAAATTTAACTAAACAGTTATCTACACCTTCTATATATATACCACTTTTAGATTTTGTATCTGTAGTTTGTAAGTTAAGTGAAGTTTTATCTTCTTTTTTACTCCTTACAAGTTTTAAATACTCATCTTTAACCCGTTGCATAATTTTAGATAGCTGAACTCCTCCATATCCAATAGATGCATAAAAGTCTTCTAAAGTGTCATATTTTTGCCTTTTTACTAAAGCTAAAATAAACTCTTCTTTTTCTTCTCCATCTATATGCACAAGGTTTCTTTTAAATTCTTTGTCAAGGTCTGCCTTTCCCATAGAAACATTTTCTTGACGCTTCTCTTTTTTATACCATGTTTTTATTTTATTTCTTGCTTCACCTGTTTTAACAATTTTCAACCAATCTCTACTTGGACCATGGTTTTTATTTTTGGATGTCAAAATTTCTATAATTTCGCCAGTAGATACCTCATAATCTAAAGGTACCAGTTTACCGTTAACCTTAGCACCAGTCATATTATTACCAATATCTGAATGTATTTCATATGCAAAGTCAATAACAGTAGACCCTACTGGTAATGATTTAACATCTCCATGAGGTGTAAAAACAAAAACATCTTCAGGAGCAATATCTGATTTTATTGTTGTTAATATATCCGTACTATCAGAAGAGTCTGTTTGTTCTTCAAGTAATCTTCTAACCCATGAAACTCTTTCTTCTAGTTTGTCTTTTTTGCTAACTCCTTCTTTATATTTCCAATGAGCAGCAACACCATATTCAGCACTATGATGCATATCTAATGTTCTAATTTGTATTTCTATATTTACTCCACTTTTGCTTAAAACTGCTGTGTGTAAAGACTGATACCCATTTTGTTTAGGCAATGAAATATAATCTTTAAATTTATTAGGTATTGGTGTAAAAAAATCATGCATAATACCCAAAACATTGTAACACTCATTTATTGAATCCACCATAATTCTAACAGCATAAATATCATAAATATCATCAAACTCTTTACCGTCTAAAAATGTTTTTCTGTAAATACCGTAAATGCTTTTTACTCTTCCGTAAATATATGCATTTTTATTATTATCTTTCATTAAAACTTTTAACTTTTCTACTATATTGTCAACAATCTTTTCTCTGTCTTCTTTATGTATACTTAGAAAATCTTCAATATCTTTATAACCGTAAGGGTCAAGATATTGAATAGAAATGTCTTCAAGTTCCTCTTTTATAGATGTCATACCTAACCTATGGGCAATTGGAGCATAAACTTCCATAGTTTCTTTTGATTTGGCAATTTGTTTGTGTGCAGGTCTAGCACTTAATGTTCTCATATTATGAAGTCTATCACAAAGTTTTATTATCACTACTCTTATATCTTTTGTCATAGCCAATAACATTTTTCTTACATTTTCAGCTTGCCTTTCTTCTTTAGTAGAAAAAGGTATTTGCCCTAGTTTTGTTACACCATCTACAAGCATTGCAACATTTTCTGTAAATTCTTTTTTTATTTCATCAATTGTTATTTCTGTATCTTCAGCAACATCGTGCAAAATTGCGGCAATAACAGATTCAGTATCCATTCCAATTTCAACTAATATACCAGCAACGGTTATTGGGTGTGTAAAATATTCTTCACCTGAGCTTCTAAATTGCCCCTCATGTGCTTTTTTTGCCATTTGATAAGCTTTTTCTATTAAATTAATATCATATTTTTTTTTGTCTTCATTTTCAATCTTTTTTACAAGATCTTCATAAGTAATATACATGTTAACACACCCTTCTTATATTTTTTAGATTATTTATAATTTCACAATCCATAATATTTACTTTTTTATTTATATCACAAATTTTATAAACTATATTATTTGATATTTTATAAGCTTTTATTAGTCCTTTTTGTCTTAATGCTGATATTGATATCAACATTTTTATATATCTTATTTTTCCATTACCAATTTTGTAATAAAATTTATATAAATTCTTTGTTAATTTATAATTTTCCTTAATTGTTTTATAGACAATTGCAATTTCATCTCTACTTGGTAAAATTAAATCAATTTCTTCTTTTGAGAAGTCTTCGTTTAACTTTAATTTACACATATAATCGTTGTCCAAAAGAAAGTCGTCATTTAAATCAGATATTTTAATATCAACTAATTTTAAAGAAACTCTATCTTCTTTATTATAATTATTTATATCTGCTTCAAATACAATATCCACTTCATCTTTTTCATCAAATAAAAAATTATCTGACGTCATATTAAAATAAGTTATATATACTTCTTTATTATAACTATCTATAATTTTTATTCGTATATGATTGCCCTTTCCAATTTCGTATATACCTTTTATTTTAACATTTTTAAACAAAAGCAAAGGTCTTCTATTACCTTCTCCAAAAGGACCTAATATATTTAATTGTTTTATAGTATCTATTGTTAGATCATTAACATAAACATCTGTATCAATTTCTAAATTTATAACATTTCCATTTACTAATGTTTCTTTATAATAATCATTTAAAGACTTTTCTAAATAAGTAATATTATCACTTTCAATAGACAAACCAGCTGCAAATTTATGTCCACCAAAATGTAAAAGTAAGTCGCTACAATTTGTTAATGCTTTATGTAAATTAAAGTCACCTACACTTCTTGCAGACCCTTTATATACGTTTTCACCATCTTTAGTGAAAACAAAAACAGGTTTTAAATATTTATTGCAAAGTCTAGACGCTAAAATACCTATAATACCTTGATTCAATGTATCACATACAACTACTAAAACCCTTTTATTAAGTAAGCTATTATCATTTTCGATAATTTTTTCAATATCCTTTAGGTTTTCACTTTCAATGTTTTTTCTATCGTCATTTAATTTTGATAAATTTTCTGCCAACTTTTCACATTGCTCTATATCATCTGTTATAAAAAGCTTTAAAGCCTCATTTGCATCTTTAACTCTACCTGCTGCATTTATTCTAGGCGCTATTAAAAAACCAATATCTGTTTCTGTTATTTTATCTGATAGATTTAATTGGTTTACAATTGCATTTACACCTTCATTATTACTATTTCTAAAGTTATTTAAACCATATTTAACAATTTTTCTATTATCTTCTATTAATGGCATAATATCTGATATAGTACCAATAGTAACAAGGTCCCCATATTCATCTAAAACAAGTTCATATTGATTATCTTCAAGTGCGCAAACAAGCTTAAATACAACCCCAACTCCTGATAACATTTTAAACTTACTTTCGCAATCGTTCCTATGTGGGTCTACAACTGCAAACGCTTTTGGTAAAACATCTGAAGGTTGATGATGGTCCGTAATTATTACCTCTATCCCTATACTGTTGGCAACATCGACTGCATCAATAGCAGATATACCGTTATCTACAGTTATTATAAGTTTAGTGTCATTCTTTTGAAGTTTCTCTACACCTTTTACTGTTAAACCATACCCATCTTTTTCTCTATTAGGTATATAGTAATCTACATTTGCACCAATATTACATAAATAATTATACAATAATGCTGTACTTGTTACCCCATCTGCATCATAATCTCCGTATATAGTTATTTTATCAAAATTTTCAACATAAGTTAAAATTTTATCTACAGCTTTTTCCATATCTTTCAAAATAAAAGGGTCTTCAAATTCAAATTCATTATTATCCTTTAAATACTCAAATAAACCCCTAGCTAAAATAACCTTAGCAGCTAAGGTTTCAACATTATATTCATTTTTAACTCTTTGTATATCTTCGTTTTTTTGCCTATTAATGTGCCATCTTTTCATTTACATCACACTTCTTTTAATTTATAATAAAAAAACTTATTTATTTATATATATTTTATCATTATACTACTTTTATAAACCAAGTTCAATAATTACAATTAATTTATTATATTTAATTAATAGTATCTATAATCTTTTAAATTATTAATATTTATAAAAATATATTTATATCAATATCTATGTATTAGGTTAAAAAAATATATCGCTAGTTTAGCATAATAAAACTATTAATACTCCAAAGAATATAAAAAAAATGTATAGGAAATCCTATACATTTTTTATTAGTAATATTAAAAAATTTAGTTAGTATTAGTAAAGTTATTAAGTCTTTTCTATAATTTCCATATCTGAAATATACTCTTCTAACTCACTTTTTATTACAGTTACTCTAGGTCCATAAATCACTTGAACTCCTTCACCTTTTTTAATAACACCTGATGCACCGCTTTTCTTTAATATTGCATCATTTATTTTAGTGTCATCAACAACGCTCAGTCTCAACCTTGTAGCGCAACAATCAAGAGTTTTTATATTTTCTGCTCCACCAAGACCCTCAACTATAAGTTGTGAAACATTATCTTTTTCTTTCAATCCATTAAAGTCTTTTTTTGTGTACAATTTAGACTCTTCGTCATCATCTTCTCTACCTGGTGTAATGAAATTAAATTTTTGAATTAAAAACTTAAACAAAAAGAAATATACAGCAAAGTAAATAATACCTATAGGAATTGCAAGTAACCAATTTGTTTTACCATTACCTTGTAATACACCAAATAAGAAAAAGTCAATAAAACCACCTGAAAAAGTTTGACCTATTGCTATACTAAATATATGCATTAACATAAATGATAATCCAGCAAGCACAGAGTGAATTACATATAAAACTGGTGCAACGAACAAAAATGTAAACTCAAGAGGTTCAGTTATACCTGTTAAAAACGATGTAAGTGCAGCTGAAGCAAGCAGTCCACCTACCAATTTTCTTTTATTCGGTTTAGCTACATTGTACATAGCAAGAGCGGCGCCTGGCAAACCAAATATCATAAATGGAAATTTACCAGCCATAAACCTTGTAGCCTCTGAGCTAAATACTGTTGTACTTGAAGATGCAAGTTGAGCAAAGAAAATATTTTGTGCCCCCATTATAGTTACACCATCTATTACCATTGTTCCGCCAAGTCCAGTTTGCCAAAAAGGTAGATAAAAAACATGATGTAGCCCAAAAGGAATTAAAGACCTTTCTATAAGCCCATATATAAATGTACCTCCATACCCTGAGTTAACAACAAGGCCACCTAAACTATAAATTCCATTTTGGATAATTGGCCAAGTAAAGTACATCAATACACCAACAAAAATATAAACTATTGTTGAAATTATAGGTACAAAACGAGTTCCGCCAAAGAAAGATATTACAGTTGGTAGTTTTATTTTGTAAAATTTATTATGTAATGCGGCAACACCAAGCCCTACAATAATACCACCAAAAACACCCATCTGCATAGACATAATACCTGTCGTCATTGCTATACTACCTTCAAAAACATCTTCAGATAATGTGCCATCAGATAAGATCTTACCTGATAATGAAAGCATTGTAGATATCGTAGTATGCATTACAAAATAAGCAATTGCAGCTGATAAAGTAGCTATTTCTTTTTCTTTTTCAGCCATACCTAAAGCAACACCCATAGCAAATATAATTGGTAAATTACCAAATATAATATCTCCTGTTGCGCTCATTATAGACAAAATAGCGTTAAAAAATGTACCCTCACCTAATAAAGCTTGTAAATTATAAGCCTCAATAGTTGCAGGGTTTGTAAAAGATGCACCTACCCCAAGTAATAAACCTGCTATAGGTAAAAGAGCAATAGGAAACATGAAAGAGCGTCCAACTCTTTGTAAGACACTAAAAACTTTATTATTTTTGCCCATAAGATTATCTCCTTTTATTTGTTGTATTTTATAATGATATCTTTACCTTTTTCAACATCTTTATTGTTAAACTCTAAATCTTTTATCTCGTCATTATTCAATATTATAATTGTATGTATTCCATATCCTTTTGATTTAATAAAATCTAAATCTGCAGTTGCTAATTTATCACCAACTTTAACATTATCACCAACTTTAACAAAACTTTCAAACCCCTCACCTTTTAATTCAACTGTATCTATACCTATATGAACTAAAACATCTACATTATCATCAGATGTTATACTGTAAGCGTGAAGGTTTTCATTGACATCTACAACAGTTCCATTAACAGGACTGAAAACATCATTTGATGACGGAATTATAGCTATGCTTTCACCAAGCATTTTAGATGAAAAAACCTCATCTGGCACCTCTGACACATCAATAGATACACCATCTTGCGTTGCAAAAATCTCTCCTTGTCTTTTGCCTTTCTTAAATATGCTCATTTAAACCTATCCCCCTTTCTTTAATATGTCTATTTTATTATCAATGTAAAAACCAAATAAATGAAAAAATCATCACTACTTAAATTTATATTCAAAATTAAAGCTAATATTAATTATTAAATATTAATTATTTATATAATTCAACAAATAAACATAATTTGAAATATTAAAAACTTACTTTATATAT
Source organism: Oscillospiraceae bacterium (assembly GCA_051658665.1). GTDB lineage: Bacteria > Bacillota > Clostridia > Oscillospirales > Ruminococcaceae > JBOFNA01. The sequence continues at coordinate 8,471 of JBOFNA010000188.1, read as the reverse complement.
ATATTTCCTTGGTTATATTTTACGCTTTATTTTATAAAAAGTCAACAATATACATATTTTTTTATACATATAAGTATATTGTTGTTATATTTTTATATAAAATAAATGTTTTTATATAAAAATATGTTGAAATTTACCGATGTTTTTAAGTTTGTTATATTTGTTAAAATAAATATATAATACAAAAATGCATAATCAAAAAAATTATGCATTTTTGTATTATATTAAATTAAATTTATATAGGGCTATACTCACTCATTATTTTTATAGCAATTTTCATACCATCTACAGCTGCACTCATAATACCACCTGCATATCCTGCACCTTCTCCGCATGGGTAAAAGTTTTTTGTACTTACACTTTGCCCATCTTCTCCCCTTACAATACGTATAGGTGATGATGTCCTTGTTTCTACACCTGTTAAAATAACATCTGAATTATCGAACCCTTTTATCTTTTTGCCAAAATTGTTTATACCTAAGTGCAACATTTTAACAATATCTTTACTGAAAATTTCATTAAAGTCAGCTTTTTCTATCCCAACGCTATAAGACGGTATTATTTTCCCCAATTTTAAGTCTTTTTTGCCATCTAAAAAACTTTTAACATCTTGACATGGAGCGTTATAATTACTTCCGCCTTTTAAAAATGCTAAATTCTCCAATGTCTCTTGAAATTTTATTGCATCTTTAGGATTTTCACCAAAATCTTTTTCATTTACTGATACAACTAATCCAGCATTACTATTGCTTTTATCTCTTAAAAACTCGCTCATACCATTTACAACAACTGTTTTTTCACTAGATGCAGAAGGTACCACCGTACCGCCAGGACACATACAAAAACTGTATACAGCTCTATCATTACTTCTATACGATAATTGATACTCAGCATTACCCAAAACTTTACTATCATAATGTTTACCATACAATGATTTGTTTAAATCCATTTGTAAATGCTCTATTCTAACACCTACTGAAAAAGGTTTTATTATAGTCTTTATTCCTGCGTCTATAATTTCATTAAAAGTATCTCTAGCACTGTGGCCTATTGCAAAAACAAATGCCTCGCTTTCTATCTTTTCACCTCTTACAGTAACCGATTGTAACGTTTGGTTTTTTATACCAAACCCCTCAACAGTAGATGAAAACCTAATTTCTCCACCCAAATTTATAATTTCGTTTCTTATGTTCTTAACAATACCCCTTAATTTATCTGTCCCTATATGTGGTTTTGATTTCACCAATATATTTTCATCTGCACCAAAATTAACAAGCTCGTTCAATACATAATAACAAAGTGGATCATTTATCCTCGTTGTAAGCTTACCATCTGAAAATGTTCCTGCGCCACCTTCTCCAAATTGTACATTGCTTTCTGAATTTAATACTCCATTTATCCAAAATTCATCTACAGATTTAACTCTATTATCTACGTCCTCTCCACGCTCTAAAATAATTGGGTTATATCCATTTTGGGCGAGTAAAAGCGCACAAAACATACCAGCTGGTCCAAACCCAACTATAATCGGTCTTTTGCTAATTTTCTTTGTACCATAAGTTATATTTATTTTGTCATTATTCTTTTTAGAAACAAAGTTATTTTTTTCAACTAAGCTATCTTCAAGTTTTTCATTTGTTAATGTCATAAATAATGAGTAAACAAGTGCTATGCTATTTTGTTTTCTCGCATCAATCGAATATTTATAAATTGAAAACTGTTCTACATCCGAGCTTTTAATTTTTATTTTATCTAATGTTTTTTTATATAAATAATAAAAATCTGTATCAATAGGTACGCTTATACCTGAAACTGTAATCGACATATATACCCTCTATACTATTGGCTTAACATTAATAACTACAATATAGTCTCCCAATGACCAAACCCTATCTCTCGACAAAGATTTAACAGAAACAGAAACTGTCATTTCGCCAGTAACTAACTCTACATTTGACAAATCTACCTCAGCCAATAAGTCACCACTATTTATTGTGGAAATTTGTGTTTTATCACCTATCATTTTAATATTATTAACTCTTTTTGTGACCAATGAAACATCAAAGTTTTTTGGTTGATTAATTATAGATATATTATTTGTGGATATTGTTTTTCTAGATAATAAATTAGGATCAATACTAACAGTTATAAGTTCTGTGTTTTGTGTATTTATAAAACCATTCGGCAGTTTAACATCGAACTCAAAGTTACCACTATTAGGAAACTCTTTCAAATTAATATACCCTAAATTTATGCTTTCAGTGATATTTATTCTATCACGTGGACCAGCTATCTCAATACTTTTATGTGACATTGTATAACTTAAACTATCAATGTTTAAATTAGATGGCCCATTTAAAAACTCTATTTTTAAAGGTATTATTGACTTTTTAAGCACAGGTAAATTAACATCTACAATTTCTTCCCCTAAATCTAGACCTAAAACATTAGGTGATATATTATTTCCATCTTTATCTAAATATCTCAAATTACTTTGATAGGTTTTGCTATCGTTTAATATCTCTTCATCTTCTATTTGTGCAACCAATTTATCTATGTTATCTAAAACCGTTTTAGGTCCCCTTATTGTTTTTTGTGATGGTGTAGCAACTGACTCTCCTAAAATATACCCATCTTCAATAGATATGTTTTTAATCTCCACATTTACATCAAAAGTCTTAACTTCTAAACTATCTAGTACTACATTAACCCTATAACTACTGCTTTCAACAATTTTAAAATCTTTATAGTCATCTTTTTTATTTATTATTAAATTAAATGTATATTTACCAGGACCATCAACCCCTACAAATGACGTATAAACAACTATATCTGAAACATTTAAAGACCCAACAACGCCCCTATTACCTTCTACTACAACCTCAATCTCTGATATATCTATATCTACAATTTCAACACCAGATGACCTTAAATAGTTTTCTGTATTAATTAAAGATACTGGAACACCTTGTATTGTCATTTTAGTATTTGGACTTACAAATAAAGCAACAATAAACCATAAACATAATGATAAAAATAAAGAAAAGAGAATTAATAATTTATTGTTATATAAAGTATTGTTTTTATTTTTTTTCATTATCAACCTCCTCTTTGTAATCAACTTTACTTTTATCATTTCTTTTTAATATGTTTTTTAACATGTTTTTTTGAGATTTATCATTATTGCTATCTTTTAACTTAACTAACTCTTCATTTAAAATATTTACAAGTTGATTTCTTTCAACACCATAGTTTATGTTACCAGATTTAACAAAAGATACTTTTCCAGTTTCTTCAGAAACAACAACAACAATGCTGTCCGATGTTTCAGTAACACCTATAGATGCTCTGTGCCTAGTACCTAAGTTTTTATCTATATTATGTTTATTTGATAAAGGTAAAAAGCAACTTGCAGAAACTATCTTATTTTTACGTATAATAACTGCCCCATCATGTAATGGTGCATTGTGAAAGAAAATATTACATAATATCTCCGACGATAATGCCGCATTTAATATCGTACCGCTATCTATAACATCTGTAAGGATCATATCCTTTTCAATTACAATTAATGCTCCTGTTTTATTACTTGACATTATAAATGCTGCATTAACAATTTTTATAATAGAGTTTCTAATTGTAGTTTTATCTATATCATCATCCTCTGATTTAAATATGTTAATTTTATCTATAAAACCTTTGTTTCCCATTTGTTCAAAAATTAACCTTAACTCTGGTTGAAAAACAACAATAATACCTACAACAGCAAATTGTAAAACACCACCTAATAAAAACGACACTGTTTTAAGTCCTGATTGTGAGGCTAATAAATACAAAACAAAAAAGAACACCATACCTTTTACAATTTTAGAACCTCTTTTATTTTTCAATAATACTGATAAAGTATATATAATAACTGATACAATCATTATATCAATTATATCTATAAAAGAAACTGTATTAATTATATTAGTAAAATTAGATTTTATTTCATTAATAAATTGCATTTAAATCTCCTTTCTTATAAATCAACGATACACAATGACATCTTATCCCTTCTAGGCGGCCAGTAAAACCCATATTTTCTTCTGTAGTAGCTTTTATATTAACTTGATCTGAATCTATTGACATAACATCACATAAAATTTTTTTCATTTCACTTATATAATTTGATAGCCTTGGCTCTTGACATATTATTGTTACATCAATATTTGAAATAATATATTCTTTTTCTACAATAATTGTTATTGCTTTTTCCAAAAGTTTTATGCTATAAATATTTTTGTATTCGTCATCGTTATCTGGAAAAAGCGTACCTATATCTCCAAGGCATGCTGCTCCTAAAATGCTATCTATTATTGCATGAGTAACAACATCTGCATCAGAGTGTCCCAAAAGACCAAACCTATGGTCAACTTTTACCCCTCCTAATATAAGAGGTCTATTCTCACAAAATCTATGTGCATCATATCCGTGTCCAATTCTCATATCTTGCCTCTTTTATATGTTTTTTTATTTACAATGCTTTCTGCTATGTTAATATCTGACTCTGTTGTAATTTTTATATTCTCGTAATTCCCCTTAGTTACATAAACCTTTATACCTGAAAGTTCAACTAATGATGCATCATCTGTACAAATATTAGCTTTTGTTTTATTTAGCTCTAAAGCTTTTTCATATATATCTATTGAAAAACTTTGTGGTGTTTGCGTTTGTATTAGTTTATCTCTATTTAATGTTTTCATTACAAAACCACTTTCATCAATTTCTTTTATTGTATCCTTAGCCATTACACCTAAACACGAAGCACCATATTTTCTTGTGTTTTCAATTAAATCCAAAATCTCTTCTTCATAAATAAATGGTCTGGCTCCATCATGTAACATTATAATATTACTGTTTTTTTTATCTATCTCTAAAAACCCTTTATATGCTGACTCTTGCCTTGTATTACCACCAACGACAATTGTTTTCACAGAGCTTAAGTTGTAGGTAATAATCATGTCTTGCACTTTTTTTATACTTTCACTTTTAGTAACAACTATAATTTCTGATATACATTCTATACCACAAAAAGCATCTATACTGTACCAAAGTAATGGTTTATCATAAATAGTTAAAAACTGTTTATCAACTCCCATTCGTTCACTATTACCAGCCGCTAATATAATTACTGATACATCTTTATTCTTTTTCTTTTTAAAATTAAACATAATAAAACCCACCATAAATATTTATATAACCATTCTACTATACTATTATTTTAAAATCCATATTTTTTATTTTATTATTATATTTTTTATTTTATTATTACATAATAATAAAATAAAAAATATAATAATACTCTAAATTTATATCTAATATAAAATAGTAAAGCAATAAATAAATCATCACTTTACTATTTTACAGATAGTTTACTATTATATAATTAAATATAAGTTAACCAGCAAAATTAATTATTTTATTAAAACTATCTATTTCATCTTTATAAACTTTAGACTCTTCTTCTGTAACACTATCTTTTAACTTGTTTTCTATAAAAGATATATCACTCTTAATTTTATTTATATCAATATCACTGGATAACTCACAATAGTTCACCAAAATATTAACATTGTTTTCAAATACTTGAACAATACCATTAGAAGAAATTGCCTTTTGTTCTTTGTTATCTATAAAAATTCTCAAAAATCCAGTGCTTAATGCAGCTAGATATGGCGTATGATTTTTCATAAATCCAACATCACCTTCAGTTGTTCTAACAATTATATTGTCAACTTCACCTTCAAAAAAAACTTTATACGGTGTAACAACCTTAACTTGGAGTTTACTCATAAATTAAACCCCCTTTTTAGCTTTTTCTATAGCATCCTCAATGGTTCCTACGGATAAAAATGCAGACTCTGGTAAATTATCATGTTTTCCTTCTATAATCTCTTTAAACCCTCTTATTGTTTCTTTTATAGGTACATATTTACCGTCCATACCTGTAAATTGCTTTGCAACTTCAAAAGGTTGTGATAAAAATCTTTGTATCTTTCTAGCACGAGAAACCATTAATTTATCTTCATCTGATAATTCGTCCATACCTAAAATTGCAATGATATCTTGTAACTCATAATATCTTTGAATTATAGATTGTACTTGCCTTGCAACGTTATAATGCTCATGACCTACAGTTTCAGCTGTAAGTATTTGAGATGTTGAATCTAATGGGTCAACAGCTGGGAAAATACCCATAGAAGCTATATCTCTTGATAAAACAGTTTTCGCATCTAAATGAGCAAAAACTGTTGCCGGTGCTGGGTCTGTTAAATCATCCGCAGGTACATAAACAGCTTGAACAGATGTAATTGACCCATTTTTTGTAGATGTTATACGCTCTTGTAATGCACCCATTTCTGTTGCCAAAGTTGGTTGATATCCAACTGCAGATGGCATACGACCTAATAAAGCCGATACTTCTGAACCCGCCTGTGTAAACCTAAATATATTATCAACAAATAACAAAACATCTTGCTTTTCTTCATCTCTAAAATACTCAGCCATAGTAAGACCAGTCAACGCAACCCTCATTCTAGCTCCTGGTGGTTCATTCATTTGACCATAAACTAAAGCTGTTTTATTTATAACCCCTGACTCTGTCATTTCACAATAAAGGTCATTACCTTCTCTAGTTCTTTCACCAACACCAGCAAAAACAGATATACCACCATGTTGTTTAGCAATATTATTGATTAACTCCATAATTAAAACTGTTTTACCAACACCAGCACCACCAAATAAACCGATTTTTCCACCTTTTACATAAGGTGCTAACAAATCAACAACTTTAATGCCTGTTTCTAAAATTTCTGTAGCACTGCCTTGATCTTCAAAAGCAGGTGCCTCTCTGTGTATTGGCCAAACAATGTCTGTTTCTACTTGTGGCTTATTATCTACATTTTTACCCAAAACATTAAAAATTCTTCCTAATGTTTCTTTACCAACTGGTACAGATATTGCCTTACCTGTATCAATAGCTTTAATACCTCGAATTAAACCGTCAGTAGCACTCATAGCAATACATCTTACAACATCATCACCAATATGCTGTGCAACTTCACAAACAATTTTATTTCCTTTATGTTCAATGTCAATGGCATTTAACAAGTTTGGTAAATGGTTGTCTTCAAATTTAATATCCAATACAGGACCTATAATTTGAATTACTTTGCCTATATTCTCCATTTATTTATCTCCTATTTTAATTTAAAGCCTCTGCACCACCAACTATTTCAGATATCTCTTGTGTAATAGCTGATTGTCTGGCTCTGTTATATAAAAGGTCTAGTTTTTCTATAATATCTTTAGCATTGTCATTAGCAGACTCCATCGCATTTCTTCGTGCACTTTGCTCACAAGCAAACGAGTCAATTAATGCCCCAAATAAAACACCACTTATATAATTAGGTACTATATTCTCAAAAACAACAGAAGCAGACGGTTCGTAAGTTATAAGTTCATCTGCCTCACCATCATTTTCGCTAGCCTTTATGTTAATTGGTAAAACTTTTTTAATAATAGGTTCTTGTGTTAAAGATGTAACAAAATCTGTGTAAATAACATACACATTACCAATTTGCTTTTTATTAAACAAATCTATAATTACTTTGGATACAGATGTCATACCATGTATAGAAATATCGCTTGTATCTGAAGTATCACTATAAATAACATTATAGTTATTTCTAAGAAAGGAATCTTTACACTTATTACCAAAAGCTATGATTTTATCATTTTCTTTATTAATTTTAGATAAGGCTAATTTCATTACACCTGAGTTATACCCACCTGCTAAACCTCTATCTCCAGATATAACAACATATAAACTATTTTCAATAGTTGTTTCTTTAGTATATAAAGTTGACATATCTGTGTTATTTTGCGCTATAGACATAATTGTGTCATAAATAGTTTCAAAATACGGTTTATTCTGTTGTAATTTATCTTTAGCTCTTTTAAGTTTAGAAGATGCTATTAATTCCATAGCTTTTGTAATTTTCATAGTGCTGTTAACGCTTTTCATACGGCGTTTTATAGTTTTCAAATTACCACTAGCCATAAAAACCTCCTAATCTTCTAGAAGTTTTTGTTTAACTTCGTTAATAGCCTTAATTAAAAGCTCTCTGTTTTTTTCTGATATCTCTTCTGTTTCTCTAATAGCTTTTGTTATTTCGTGATAATTGCTTTCAACATAATTTATTAAAGTTTCTTTAAATTCACCAATTTTATTCAAAGGTACATCTAAAAGCATTTTATTTGTTACAGCAAAAATTATAATAACTTGATGCTCAACCTTCACTGGTGAATTTTTACCTTGTTTTAAAACTTCAACAATTCTTTCACCTTGTGCCAAACTTGATTTTGTATCTTCGTCTAAGTCAGATCCAAATTGAGCAAACGCTTTCAACTCTATATACTGAGAGTAT
>JBOFNA010000187.1:0-4631 GCA_051658665.1 Oscillospiraceae bacterium | reverse complement strand
CAAATATATAAAGAAAAGAACAAAGAAGGTTTTAAAGGCGGTCCATCATATTACATACAAAAAGCAATGGGTCAAAGGTGGTTAGGTGTTGTTTTTGCAGTACTTTTAATTGCAACATTTGCTTATGGGTTTAACTCATTACAAGCTAATACAATTGTTTCTTCTTTAAGTTATTATTTTGGTGGTGAATATGAAACATTACTAATACCATCAATTTTAGGTTTAATTTTATCTGGCGTAACAGCGTATATAATTTACGGTGGTCAAGATAAAATAACTTTTATAACCTCTATAATAGTACCGATTATGGCTTTAATGTATTTATTTTTAGGTTTAATAGTTACATTTAAAAACTTTTCAGCAATACCATCTGTTATAAAATTAATTTTTGAAAACGCATTTGATTTTGAAGCAATTTTTGGTGCTTTTGCTGGTTCGGCAGTAATTTTAGGTATAAAAAGAGGCTTGTTTTCAAATGAAGCAGGTATGGGTAGTGCACCTAATGCAGCAGCTGCAGCAGATGTTTCACACCCAATTAAACAAGGTGCAGCTCAGATGTTATCAGTATTTATTGATACATTATTGATTTGTAGTACAACAGCATTTATAATATTGTTATCAGGTGTTGATATAACAAAAAATAGTGGAATGCCATTGGTACAACAAGCTATATCAACTCAATTTGGGAATATAGGTATATTATTTATAACTATATCAGTACTATTTTTCGCATTTAGCTCTATTATTGGCAACTACTATTATACAGAGTCAAATATGTTGTTTATATTAAATAAAGATAGTAGTTTGAAAATATTCAAATTAACATCAGTTATAGCTGTATTTATAGGAAGTATAGTCGGGTCAGACTTTGTTTGGAATTTAGCGGATGTATTAATGGGCTTTATGGCTATTATTAATATATTAGTTATTTTAATATTATCTAAAAAAGTTAAAATTGTTTTAGATGATTATAAGATGCAGAAAAAAGCAAATAAAAACCCAGAGTTTGTGAACAATGGAAGAATAGATAATATAGATTGCTGGTAAATAAAAATAAAAAAACTGATTAATTATTAATCAGTTTTTTTATTTTTATTTAGTTATAATTGATATTATATTTATTGTAATAAAATTTAAACCGATTTACTTATAATTATCAAAAACAAAAAATATCTATTAAATAATTTACAGATGATAAAATAAAAAATAATATTATAATTTCATAAAAAAGTATTTGAGTAATCGTAATTGAGAATTTAAGGGTAACATAATATTTAATGAAATTACAAACAAATTAATATTATTTTCATATTGAAATTTAGATATATAAAATAAAAATCACTAAAGTTACATAGTTAAATTTATTATTATAATTAATTTTAATATATTTATATTTTTTGATATTTATAAAGTTTAAAAAAACTATAACTTGATATTAATTGTTATAAAATACAAATAAAATCTACATTTTAATTTGGGGTAATAATTGAGTTAGAAAACTACAAATTAATTTCTAACTCAACAGGGCAGTGGTCACTACCTAAAATGTTAGCATGAATTTTAGCATCATTTATTTTGTCATTTAAGTCAGAAGATGTAACAAAATAATCGATACGCCAACCTATATTTTTTTCGCGACATTTAAAACGATAACTCCACCAAGAATAAGCATCTTGTAAATCTTTGTATAAAAACCTAAATGTATCTGTAAAACCACTTTCAATAAGTTTTGTCATTTCACCACGCTCTTCATCAGAAAAACCCGGGTTTTTATGGTTAGTTTTTGGGTTTTTAAGGTCAATTTCATTATGAGCAACATTTAAATCACCACATAATACAACTGGTTTTTTACTCTTTAAAGATATTAAATATTCTCTAAAGTCATACTCCCATTGTAGTCTATAACTAAGCCTGCCAAGTTTATCTTGAGAATTTGGAGTATATACATTTACTAAAAAAAAGTTTTCAAACTCTAAAGTCAAAGTGCGACCTTCTTGACTATGATCATCTATACCGAAATTTTTAGTTACATTTAAAGGTTTTGTTTTAGTGAACACTGCAACGCCAGAATACCCTTTTTTTACAGCACTGTTAAAATATTGATGATGTAATGGTGTATCGATTATTGCCTGTCCTTCTTGCATTTTTGTTTCTTGTATGCAAAAAACATCTGCATCTATTTCATTAAAAAAGTCTAGAAAACCTTTTCCTAAACAGGCTCTGATACCATTTACATTCCATGATATTAATTTCATTTTAAAAATCCTTTATATTTAAATATTATTTTTCTAATTCATAAGGCCAATCTTTAATTGAGCCTAAATCAAAAACATTTTTATATCCTAAGCTATCTAATATGAAAGCAAAATTTTGACTTCTTACACCCATTTTACAATAAACTATAATAGATGCATCTTTATCTTCAGGAATATCGTTATTGTAATAAACGGTATTAAGAGGAGTTAAAATGCTGTTTTTTATATGACCTTCTTTATATTCTTGAGAGGTTCTAACGTCAAGTAAGATGGCGTCGCCACTTTCTATTAAATTTTTTGCATCATGTGAAGAAATTTTTTTATACATACGAAATTTTGTCTCCTTACTAAATTTATTATAATTTATTATATTCAAAAAATTAAAAATAGTTTACGAAAAATATTATAACATATTTTGTTCAATTTTACAATGTACAAAACACCCATAGTTCAAGGGGTTGTTCAAATCTAATGAACTATGATTTCAGGGTAAAATCACACACGTTAGTAACACGATAGTAACAAGGGTTTACTGCAAAATCAAATCTTTTTTATTTATTGCAGCAGTGATTGTGTAAACAGCAGTAACATCAACCGTTGGCATACCATCATCAATGATAACAGCACGACCATTCCAAGTTGCAAGTTCAAGCTGTCTTTCAATTCCGCTTACATCAGTGTAAGTCATGTATGCAAGCAACTTTAAGTTTTCAAGGTTTGTTGCAATTGCACTGTGCATAATGGAAATAGTGAATCTGGATTTCTTGTCACCACTCGCTTGCTGAATAGCAGTGTTCAATGTTGCAGCATTGACAACCCCACCAACTACACCGCTGATGTCATAGGTATGACCATTTACAAACTTCAAGTTTGCAGCACCAGTCATTGAGAAGATACCTTCTAAGATTGCAAGCAATGTGTCCTGGTCAATTTCATCCCAGTATTCAGAAACCTGTCTTGCCACATTGGACATGAAACCTGCACCGCCGGTTACATCTTCTGCAAAGTCATTTTCAACCCATGCTTTTGCTCTACCAATAACAATGACACCACGTTCATATGTTACTGTACTTGTTGCTGTGATGTCAGTTGCACCATCATAGTTTAATGGTGTACCATCAATTCTGCCAAACATAGGGATGGTTGCATAAACAACCCCAGTCTGATTGCTGAAAGCCTGTTTGATTTGGCTGTTAGGTTGCAATGCCTTGGACTTCACTAGTTCATTTTTCTTTAGCTTTGGAACAATATCAACATACTTTCCAAATGCCTGTGCATTAAATGTTTTTAAATTGAATTTTGCCATTATAAGTCACCTTTACCTTTCATCTTTAAATTAGTTTTTTAGATTTATACATCAGGGTTTTCAGCCATGTATGCAGCAAGTTCTTCATATGACATCTTTGTGATGTCAATTTTGCTGTCAGGACCTTCCTTGCCAGTTTCACCTGGCTCTGCACCCTTTACTTTGGTTTTCTTTGTTTCTGTATCGAACAGGAACTTGGAATCTTCTGCACCTTGCAACTTCTTGATTTGGTCATCCAGTCCTTTTATTGAACCATCTTCACCAAGTTCAACCTTTTTCATGTTTAGGTCAAGAAGTGCCTTGACTGCTTTTGCATTCTTTGCTTTGGATGCTGAAAGAACCGCATTGACTGCACTTTCAACTTTCAACTGTTTGATTTCAGAAGCATGTGCTTCATCTTTGGTTTTATTGTCAGCTTGAAGTGTTTCAATCTGCTTTTTCATTCCATCAACATCACCAGTTGAATTTTTCAAAGTGTCAAGTTGGGTATCCCTTTCACGAACATCAAGTTCCAACTTTTTCTTATCATTGTTCACTTCATCAAATCGTGCCTTTGGGATGAACCCTTTCAATTCTTCTGTTGAAGCATCAGAAACTTTCTTTGCAGTTTCATCATCAAGTCCTAATTTCAGTAAATCTTCTTTTTTCATGGTTTTGTACCATCCTTTCAAATTCATTTTTTACCTGGTTCAGTCCAGTTTTATTTGTCTTGTTCTTTAACGCCTACAATACCCAAAAAGGCGGAAATTTCAACGGTTTTCACGAAAACAACAACCTTCATATAATCGACTTTATGAAGGTTGTCTATGTCAGAATATCCCTGATTTTTGTATAAAAAAAGCACCTTGACTTAACAAGATGCTTCAATCATTAAAATAATTATTCCCTATCCTGAAAGAACTCTTTCCATTCAGGATTTTCTTTATCGAAGATTTCTTTTTGTTCTTTTGTCAGGTTGTATGGGTAATCTTCAAACATATTAAAAATTGTCTTTTTATCGAATGAAAATAACCATAAGCCTACTTGGTCAGGAGTTTCTTGCCACCAAATCTTATCAGCATTATTGTTTT
>JBOFNA010000186.1:0-2785 GCA_051658665.1 Oscillospiraceae bacterium | reverse complement strand
ACTCCAACGCCACCAGGTACTGGTGTTATACTAGATGCAACTTTACTTACATCTTCAAAATCCACATCTCCCACAATCTTACCATTTAACCTATTTATACCTACATCAACAACAACTGCACCTTTTTTAACCATATTACTACTTAAAAACATAGGGTCACCTGCTGCTGAAACAATTATATCAGCATTTTTAGTAACCGATTGTAAGTTTGTTGTTTTTTTATGACAAATAGTAACAGTAGCATTTCTATTCATTAAAACCATAGCCATAGGTTTACCAACAATATTACTTCTACCTATTATAACACAGTTTTTACTCTCAACATCAATGTTATAATAATCTAATATGCTAATGACGGCAGCAGGAGTACAAGGTACAAAGCTATCTTTACCCATCATAAGTTTTCCTAAGTTGTATGTAGACAATGAGTCCACATCTTTATTTGGGTCGATTTTTTCTATAACTTTATCCGTATCTATACATTTTGGTAAGGGCAAGCCAATAATAATACCGTTTACATCTTTATTTTTATTTAAATCTTCAATAACATTAAGTAATTGTTGAGTAGTTGTTGTTTCTTCTAAAATGAAATCAAACAATTTAATACCACAGTAACTACAGTCTTTCTTTTTACTATTAAGATACGCCTTTGTCCCTTCGTCATCACCAACTGCTACAAAAGCTAACCCTGGTGTTTTACCAGTAAAAGACAACTTTTCTATTTCTTTTTGTATGTTCATTTTTATTTCTTGCGAAACTACGTCACCTTTTAAAATACGTACCATTTTTATGTTCCTTCTAAAATTATATTATTTTAATATGTAATGTGTTAATTTATTTTTATCTTTATTTCTTAAAAAATAATACAAAAATACAGATACAAAAACTAAAATCATAGCTAAAACTTGAGACGACCTAAAGTTACCTATCATTAAACTGTCTGTTCTTAATCCTTCTATAAAAAACCTACCTAAACTATACCAACCAATATAAATACATATCATATCTCCGTTAAACTTTTTATTTCTCTTATAAACCAAAAGTATTATAAGACCTAAAGCACACAAAAGAGACTCATACAAAAAAGTTGGATGCACCGGCATTAAAGGATCAACAAAAATACCATTATTGCTTAAATTCATCTGTTGAGATACTAAATAATCTCTAGTCCCTTGACTATACATTGCAAATAAAGAGTCCGTATTTGTACCAAAAGCCTCCTGATTTACAAAATTACCCCAACGACCAATACCTTGTCCAATAAATAGACTAGGTGAAATTAAATCAAGTAAGGCTAAAAAGTTTACTTTTTTAATTTTAGCCATTATAAACATCGCAATAGCGCCACCTATAAGTCCACCATAAATTGCAATGCCCCCATTTCTAATATTTAAAATAGCCCCTAAATCGCCTTTAAAGTCATCAAACTTAAAGGCGACATAATATAATCTAGCTCCAATAAAACCAAAAATAATTGTTACCATAATTATATCAAGTAAAGGGTCTCTTTTTATTTTGCTTTTTGGCGCATTATAATAAGCATACATTATACCTATACACATACCAATAGATATTAAAATAGCATACCAATAAATTTCTACTCCAAAAACACTAAAAGCAATACGATTTATATTTAAATCCAGTCCAATATTTGGAAAAGTAACATTCATAATTTAACTACCTACCTTTAACAATAGATATGCAAGATTTATCAGCGTCTAAAATAGACTGTAACACATCATTACATTCATCAAAACTAATTTCATTTAAAGCATTGATTGACTCAAATAAGTTTTTATCTTCAAAATGTGAATTCACCATACTTGAACAGATGTTATTAGGGCTCTCAAAAGCTCTAATCTTATTACCGTAAATAGCTTTTTTTACTATATCAAAATTTTCTCTATCTAACCCTGTTTCTTTAACACTTTTAATAGCATCTAAAATTAAATTATACACTTTTCTGGGGTCACTAGATTCTCCACCAAAAATAATTGATAAGTAATCAAATCCAGAAAAAATTTCATATCCAAATGCTGAGTTAATAAGACTTCTATCATACATTTGTTGATATAATTCGCTTGTATCTCCAGCTATATACTCTAAAATAATATCTAAATATATTAACTTTTTAGCTTTTTCAGTTTTAATAAAAGGTTTTTCTTTAAACCCTATGTCGAAAATAGGTATAGATACAGGCAACTCTTGCACAACCTCTTTTTTAAATACCCCTAAAGGCTCATCTACAACATCATTTATTACACTCATGCTTTTAGCAGGCTTTAAAATTTTATCACAAATTTTAATAACTTTATCTTCATTAAAGTTACCAGCTACTGATAAAACCATATTATTAAGATTATAAAAAGTATTATAACACTTGTATAAAGTATCTTTCGTAATTGTATTAATACTATCAACAGTACCTGCTATATCAATACGAACAGGATGATTATGATATAACCCTTGAAGCAAATTGAAGAATACACACCAATCAGCATTATCTTTATACATATTTATCTCTTGAGCAATTATACCCTTTTCTTTGTCTGTACCCTCTTTTGTAAAATAAGGAGTCGTAACAAAGTCAAGTAAAATTTCTAAAGAGTCGTAAATTTTATCAGTACCACTAAATAAATAACAAGTTTTGTCAAAAGTAGTAAAAGCATTGGCATTAGCACCTGTTTTAGCAAAACGCTCAAATGCGTCACCATCTTCATCTTCAAACATTTTATGCTCAAGAAAATGAGCAACACCTAATGGTGCATCAAAAAAATCATCGTCA
>JBOFNA010000185.1:0-5485 GCA_051658665.1 Oscillospiraceae bacterium | reverse complement strand
AGTTTTTTTTGCCACCGTTTTCACCATTGTCAGCAATATATTTACGTCTATATCTAAAGTCCACTAAAGTAGACATATTATCATCCACTTTAAATATAACGTCGCCACCTTTACCACCGTCACCACCATCAGGACCACCATTGGCAACATATTTTTCACGATAAAAACTAACGATACCATCGCCACCTTTTCCCGCTTTTATCTTTACTTTGACAACATCTATAAACATTATTTCACCTTTATTTTATAATTTAATTAATTTACTAATTATTATATTGTTACTAACTCATTTTATATTAATTGGGTTTCGTTGTAAAGTAAATTCAAACAATAAAATTATATAACCTAAAAGTTATACTTCTTAAAAAAGTTTTTTACATTAAACCTATGTAAAATAAATAAGACAAAATTATACTTCTTTATTAAATATAACTTTTCCATTTTTGATAACCGTTTCAACACAGCTTACACCTATATGATAAGGTATAAATTTATATGATTCATTTTCTAAAATTATGATATCAGCTTTTTTACCAATATCAATACTACCAATTTCATTCTCTTTATTAATAGCCGCAGCAGCATTAATAGTTACAGCCGTAATAGCCTCTTCAATTGTCATACCCATATATATACAAGCTATACTAATAGCTAAAGATAAATTTTCACTAAAACAGCTGCCTGGATTATAATCAGTCGCTACATTTAAGGCTCCACCGTTATCAATAATAAACCTAGCCCTAGCATAATTTTCTTTAAGACTAAAAGCAGTAACAGGTAGCATAGTAGCAACTACACCTTTTTTTATCATATCCAAAAGACCTTTGTCAGACGCCATAAGTAAATGGTCTGCCGAAACAGCGCCAACTTTTGCCGCCAACTCTGCTCCACCTAAGCAACAAATTTCATCTGCATGTATTTTAAGTTTAAACCCAAGATTTTTTGCCTCAGTCAAAAGTTTTTCGCCTTGCTCTATAGTGAAAACATTTTTTTCAACAAAAACATCAAAAAACTCAGCTAAATTTTGTTGTTTAACTTTTGGTAAAACTTTATCTATAATAAAGTTTACATAAATATCTTCTTTACCATTTTTATACTTAGGTGGTATTGAATGTGCACCCATAAAAGTATTTACTATAGATAAAGGTTGAATTTCATTTAACTTTTTAGCTACCTCTAACTGTTTTAACTCTGTTTCTAAATCAAGTCCATACCCGCTTTTAGCCTCAACAGTAGTTACGCCAAAGCTAGTCATAGACTTTAAAGTTTTTAAAGTCTTATTTATCAACTCATTTTGTGTTTCGTTTAATGTAGAATTTACAGAACTTATAATACCGCCACCTTTTTCCATAATTTCCATATAGCTTTTGCCCAAAACACGCATTGAAAACTCTTCATGTCTATGTCCACCAAAAACTAAATGGGTGTGCGAGTCAATAAAACCTGGTAAAACACATTTACCTTTAGCTGTTATAACACTACATTTATCTGATAAATGTTTTTTTAATATATCTTCAGTAACACCAACATCTTTTATAATATCATCTTCAATATAAATAGCACCATTATCTATTATACCTAAATCAGACATATCTTTGCCTTTTTTAACCTTAAATCCACTGCAAGTCACAAGTTGTTGTGCATCCTTTATAATTAATTGTTTCATAATCACCTTTTATTTATAATAAATTGCTTAATATTTCTTCATCAACTAAATAAGGTAAAGTTATATGGTTATCATCACTTAGCTTGTTATACTCTAATGATGTTGCGATTGCATTTTCATTTCTTGCCCAATTTCTTCTAGCAACGCCACCCATAACATCCCATAACATCGCTTGTTTTATAATTTCATCTATCCTATCACTACCATCTAAAACTAAACCAAAGCCACCATTAATGGACTTAGATGTGCCGACTCCGCCACCATTATGTAAAGCAACTAAACTCATTCCACGTGCTGCATTACCTGCAAAACATTGCACTGACATTTCAGCCATCATGTTACTTCCGTCTTTAATGTTAGACGTTTCTCTGAAAGGAGAGTCTGTACCACTGACATCATGATGATCTCGACCAATCATAATAGGACCAATCTCACCATTTCTAACCATATCGTTAAATTTTAAAGCAATATTAGTTCGACCATGAGCATCTTGGTATAATATACGTGCTTTCGTTCCAACAACTAAGTTGTTTTTTTCAGCATCTTTAATCCAATAATAATTATCTCTGTCTTGAGGTCTTCTTTTAGGGTCAATTAAACCCATAGCAGCTTTATCAGTTTTTCTTAAATCTTCGTCTTTACCACTTAAGCAAACCCATCTAAAAGGTCCATATCCATAATCAAAAAGCTCAGGTCCCATTATATCTTCAACGTAAGATGGCCAAATAAACCCATCCTTATCATCTGATTTATTTTTAGATATTTCAATGACCCCAGCATCAAAAATAGACTTCATAAAAGCATTTCCATAATCAAAAAAGTAAGTGCCTTTATCAACAAGCTTTTTAATTAATTGATAATGCATTTTTAAAGTTTCATCGACACACTCTATAAAATAAGGTTTGTTTTCTTTTAAAAGCCTTGTTCTCTCTTCAAAACTTATACCCTTTGGACAATAACCGCCGTCATATACAGCGTGACAAGATGTTTGATCAGACAAAAGCGGAATTTTAATATCATTTTCAACAGCAAACTCTAATAAGTCCACAATATTACCGTGATAAGCAATTGAAATAGACTGTTTTTTAATAATATACTCATTAGCAATAGAAAATGCTTCATTTGCATCATTAGTAATCTTAGATACCCAGCCTTGGTCATATCTTGTTTTAATTCTAGAGTAGTCAACCTCAGCAATAATTCCAACACCGTTAGCTATCTCAATAGCCTTAGGTTGAGCTCCACTCATGCCACCTAAACCAGATGTGACAAACAAAACCCCTTTTAAATCTTCGTTATCTTTAATTCCAAGCTTTTGTCTCCCTGCATTTAAAAGTGTATTAAATGTGCCGTGAACAATACCTTGAGGGCCAATATACATTAACCCTCCCGCTGTCATTTGCCCATAATTAGCAACTCCTAACTGAGTAGCTAAATGAAAATCTTTAGGGTTGTCAAAATTACCTACCATTAAACCATTAGTTATAATAACTCTAGGTGCATTAAGGTTTGATTTAAAAAAACCCAAAGGATGACCAGATTCAATAACTAAAGTTTGATCACTTTTTAAAGCTTTTAAATATTTTTTAATAAGTCTATATTGCATCCAGTTTTGAAAAACTTGACCTGTTTCACCATATGTAGTTAACTCGTAAGGGTAAAGTGCAATATCAAAGTCAAGATTATTATCTATCATAACTTGAAAAGCTTTGCCTTCAATACAATTACCTTCGTAGTTGTCAATAGGTTTGGCTTTAATTTCACTACTTGGTCTAAATCTATACCCATAAATACGACCAAAGGTTTTAAGTTCGTACAAAAATTCTTTTGCCATTTCTGCATGGTTCTTAGGGTGAATATACCTAAGTGCATTTAAAAGTGCTAATCTTGTCTGACTTTTATTTAAAGTATACCCCCTATCAGGTGCTCTTCTAATACCTTCAACAAATTTTGGCATCTCAGGTAATTCGTCGTCTAATTTTATAATCATAGCGTTATATATATCTTCTCTTAACATAGTATACCCCCTATATTAATATATTTTAATTATTTATTTTAATTCTAACACAAGGATATATAAATATCAATGAAAAGCAATTTTAAAAAGTTACATATTAAAATTTATATTATGTGTAAAATTAATACAATACGATTGTTGACATTTATAATTCAATAATATAATATTTAAACAAAGAGGTGTTAATATGGATAAAGTAGTTTTAACTGGTAAAAATCTTACAATTGAAGATGTTATCAATGTATCAAGAAAAAATTTTAAAGTAGAACTTAGTGACGAAAGCTTAAAAGATGTTATAAAGTCAAGAGAGTACGTAGAAAACATTGTAAAAAACGAAAAAGTTGTTTACGGAATTACAACAGGTTTCGGAAAATTCAGTGATGTTTTTATAAGTAAAGAAAATAGTGAACTTTTACAAAAAAACCTTATAGAAAGTCACACTTGCTCAATGGGAGACCCTCTAAAAGAAGACGAAGTAAAAGCAATCTTACTTTTAAGGTCAAATGCTTTAAGTAAAGGTTTTTCTGGTATTAAGCCTAAAACTTTACTTACATTAATTGAAATGATAAATAAAAATGTTTTACCATTTATACCAGAAAAAGGCTCCCTTGGAGCCAGTGGAGATTTAGCCCCCCTTTCTATGATAGCGCTAGCTCTAATGGGTGAAGGAGAATGTTATTACAAAGGTCATTTAATGAACACACAAGACGCATTTAATAAAGCTGACATTAAACCTATTGTATTATCATCAAAAGAAGGTCTAGCTTTAATCAATGGGACTAATGTAATGACTGGAATAGGTGCCCTTGCACTTTACGATGCTGAAATGGCTTTAAAACAAGCTGATATAAACAGTACCTTAACATTAGAGGCTTTAAACGGGATAACCTGTGCATTTAACGAAAAAGTGCATATCGCACGAGGTCAAATTGGTCAAATAAAAACTGCACAAAATATACTTAAATTATCTAAAAATAGTGGATACACAACTAAACAAGGTCAAAAAAGAATACAAGATGCATATTCTTTAAGGTGCATTCCGCAAATACACGGAGCAAGTAGAGATGCAATAAACTATATAAAAGAAAAAGTTTTAATTGAACTAAATGCGGCTACAGATAACCCTTTAATTTTTCCAGACCATGACGAAGTAATCTCTGGTGGTAACTTTCACGGGCAGCCAATGGCATTAGCCTTCGACTTTTTAGCCATAGCAACAGCTGAGTTAGCAAACGTTTCTGAAAGAAGAATTGAGCGTTTAGTTAACCCCCAATTAAATGATTTACCTGCATTTTTAATTGAAGACGGAGGTTTGAATTCAGGATTTATGATAGCTCAATATGCAGCTGCATCTATGGTATCTGAAAACAAAATCTTTTGTCACCCTGCAAGTGTCGATTCCATACCATCATCTGCAAACCAAGAAGACCATGTAAGTATGGGTACAACAGCTGCACGAAAAATTAGAAACGTTTTAGATAATACTCAAAAAGTATTGGCTATTGAAGCATTTTGTGCAGCGCAAGCAATAGATTTTAGAGAAAAAACATCTATGGGCGATGGTACACGACCTGTTTATAATATAATAAGAGAAACTGTTGATTTTATAAAACAAGATACAATTATGTATACAGAACTTGATAAAATGGACAAGTTAGTTAAATCACATAAAATGGTGAAAGCCGCTGAAAATATTGTTGGTATTTTATAATCTTATTTTAAGGAGAACCTAAATGAAAACAGATATTGAAATTTCTCAAAACTCTAAAATCTTACACATAAAAGATATAGCTCATAAAATA
>JBOFNA010000184.1:0-4785 GCA_051658665.1 Oscillospiraceae bacterium | reverse complement strand
GTAACTCTTCTCCTAATGCATTCGATCTTTCATTTAACTCTCTATATGTTATGCTCTCATCTTTATGCTCTACTGCTATGTTATCTGGGTGTTTTTTAACTGTATCTTCAAATATCTCTACCAATGTTCTGTTATTGTTATATTCTTTAAAAGTTTCGTTAAACCCTTCTATCGCTTTTTCGCTTTCGCTATCGCAATGATATATATCGCAAATTTTATTTTTGGGGTTTTCTAATATACTACTTAAAATCTCCTTAAAGCTTTTCAAAAACCTTTCTGCTGACTGTTCACTAAATAAGTCTGTGCAGTAATCAAGCTTAACTTCATAGTTGTTTTCAAGTTTTGATGCATTCATAACTAAGTCAAATTTGGTTGTATTAGTTTCAAACTCAATAGATTTAAAGCTAATATCATTTATAGAAATATCTATTTGTTCGTTATTTTGCATAGCAAACATAACATCGAATATAGGATTTCTAGACATATCACGAACAACATTTAACTCTGATATAATCTCTTCAAAAGGATACTCTTGGTTTTCAAAAGCATTTAAGCATATTTCTTTAACCTCTTCTAAGTAATCTAGATATATTTTTTGATCACTCGGGTATGTTCTGATAGGAAGTGTATTTACAAACATACCGACAATTTTTTCAACTTCCTTCAATGTCCTTCCTGAAATTGGTGATCCTACAACTATATCCTCTTGTCCACTATATTTTCTTAACATAATATTTATAACTGAAAGAAATATCATATAGTCGGTTGTTTTTGTTGTTTGTGCTAAAATATTTATCTTATCTAAAATATCCTTACCAAATATTATTTTTCTAGTAGCACCAGCAATACTTGTAATCTTGCTACGTTCAAAATCATATGGCAACTCTAAAACTGGTATATTATCGCTAAATTGATTTATCCAATATTGCTTTTGGTTTTCCAAATCTTGTTTAGATAGCCATTCACTATAATCTTTATATTGATATTTGCACTCCTCAAGTTTAATATTATTATAAATTTTTATGAAATCTTCACAAATTATACCCATACTCATACCATCAGAAATTATATGATGCATATCAACTAGTATATATTTATGATTTGGTGTTTCTACAAATTCCATTCTAATAAGAGGTGCCTTATCAAGCTCAAACGGCTGTACAAACCTTGATATAGTTTCCATAAAATCTATTTCTTCTTTGTACTTCGAATGCGTAACAGTTGCTAAAATTTCTTTAATAACTTTTTGTATTGGCTCATTTTCATATGTTAAAAATTCTGTTCTTAACGATTCGTGCCTATCTATAAGTTTATTAAATGCAATTTGAATATTTTCAATATCAACTTCTCCAAAAATCTCAACTGCAAAAGGTATATTTTGAGATGTATTTGAACCTATTATTTCATTTGTAAAATACATTCTTTTTTGTGCGCTAGACATTGTATAGTATTCTTTTTCTCTGGATTTTTCAATCATCGTATATCTATTAATTTTATTTACTTTAAGTGCAAGCTCTTTCGGTGTTGGACTTTCAAAAATATCTTTTAGTGGTAATTTATTACCTGTTTTTTCTAAAATTTGATTTGTAAGTTTAGTTGCCCTTAATGAATGTCCTCCAATTTCAAAAAAATTATCGTCTATACCGACTTTTTTCAATGATAATATATCTTGATATATTTCACAAATAACTTTTTCTATATAATTTGTAGGTGAAACATAATTACTTTCTATATCAAGTTCAACCTCTGGTAATGCCTTTTTATCCAGCTTGCCGTTCTTATTTACAGGTATACTTTCTACTTCTATAATATACTGTGGCAACATATATTCTGGTAGTTTTTTTCTTAAATGATCTCGAATATCTCTTGATGAAACCATATCGTTAGAAGCAACATATGCTAAAATTGTATTTTCACCTTTAATCTCTTTTGCAATAATTGCTACATCTTCTATGCTTTCCATTGAACGAATATTATTTTCAATATCTAAAAGTTCAATTCTAAATCCACGTATTTTAACCTGCCCATCAATACGCCCTAAATATTGAATATTTCCATCTGGAAGCCACCTTGCAAGGTCTCCACTTCTATAAAGCTTTCCTTCTCCAAAAATATTATCTATATATTTACTGTTCGTAAGTTTATCTAAATTTCTATAACCACGTGTTACACCTTTACCTCCTATTACAACTTCACCAATCATGCCTATGTCGCATAATAGTTTATCTTGCAAAATATAAACTTGAGAGTTTATTACTGGTCTTCCAATCGGAACCTTTTTACCTTCAGTAATTTCACAAACTTTATAAAGTGTTACCACAACAGTTGTTTCTGTAGGTCCATAAGCATTTAATATTTGATTAATATTTGTACAGTTGTCTACAACAGTATTTATAAATTCTGACCCAGCAGTAAGTAATATATTAAGTCCATCTAGCTTTAGTTGATTTGCAAATGCCGGTGGAAGCATAACAGCTGTTATATTATTATTAATATAATCTTTTATAAACATTGCATCTTTAACATTATCTTTAGATATAATATGCAACTCTCCACCTATTAAAAGCGATTGAATCACTTCCCAAACTGAAGCATCAAATGAGTAACTTGCAAATTGTAATGTTCTTTCATCCTTTGAAACTTTCACATTCCTAATTATCGTTTCGCGAAGATTCGAAACTCCTTTATGCTCAACCTCCACCCCTTTTGGATTACCAGTTGTTCCCGATGTATATATAATGTAACATAAATCTGTTGCTTTATTAACGCGAACAAGATTTTGAACATTTCCTTTATAATTCTCATTGTTTTTAACATCTAATACTTTAATGTTACTAGAAATATTTACACTTTGATCTGTAAGTAATATTTTAGCTTTAGAGTCTTTCAAAATATATTCTACCCTATCAATAGGTGTATCTGTTGTAATTGGTAAATAGCATCCTCCTGCTTTCATAGCTGAAAACATTGCAACTAGCATTTCTATACTTCTATCAATAAATAATGCTACAACATCATTATTTGAAATCCCATTTGATCTAAGTGTGTGTGCAAGCTCATTTACTCTTTCATTAAACTCAGAATATGTAAGTCTTTGGTCTTCAAAAACTAATGCTGTCTTATCGTATCTTTCATGTACTATATCCTCAAAAATTTCTACTATTGTTCTATCTTCTATTACAACTTCTTCACCAGTTGCGAAGTTTTCTAATATATTCTTCTTCTCATATTCGCTTAGAAGACTTATATCTTTAATTTTTTTGTCAAGATTTTTTCCAATGTTAGAAATGAAATTTACAAGTTTATTTAAAATTCTATTAACTGTTTCTTCTGTGAATAAATCTGTGCAATATTCTAATTCTAAAGAGTAAATATCATCAACTTTTATCGCTGTTAATAACAAGTCAAATTTAGAAGTTTTATTTTTAAATTTGACAGATTTCATATTAATATTTTCTACTTCTATATCAATCATCTCATTATTTTGAAGAACAAACATAACATCAAAAACTGGATTTCGTGATATATCTCTAGTGACATTTAATATTTCCATAAGTTCTTCAAATGGATATTCTTGATTATCGAAAGCTAGTATAGAGGTTTCTTTAACCTCTTTTAAAAACTCTTCAAAAGTTTTATCATTTTCTGGTCTACCGCGCATAACCAATGTATTTACAAACATCCCTAACATGTTTTGTGTTTGCTGTGTTGTTCTACCTGAAACTGGTGTTCCTAAAACTACATCTTGCTGACAGCTGTATTTTGATAATACCAACATAAAGCTTGAAAGTAGTGCCATATAATCTGTAACGGTTCTGTCTTCTGACTTTATCTTATCAAATACGTTAGCATCTATTGTTGCGTGTACACTTGACCCTCTATGACTTTGAATATTGGGTCTTACATAGTCTATCGGAATGTCTAGAGTCGGCAGTGACTGAAGCTCGCTTTTCCAATAATCTCTTTGTATTGAATAATCTCGTCCTTTATTCCATTCGCTATAGTCTTTGTATTGTAGTGACAATTTCTCTAATTTTTCGCCATTATAAATTTTTGTGAATTCGGATATAACAATCCCCATGGACATACCATCTGATATTATATGATGCATATCAAACATTATATAATTTCTTTTTAAAGTTTTAATTATATATAGCCTTATAAGAGGTGGCTTTTCTAGTGTAAATGGTTTTATAAAATCAATTGCTATTTTTTCTATATCATAGTCATCTTCAAATTCTAATATCTCAATTTTTGATACAACATTGTTATGTATTTTCTGAATATGCTTATTTTCAAATATATAAAAACTAGTACGAAGAGCTTCATGCCTGTCTATCAGGTTGTTTAGTGTTCTTTGAATCCTTTCAACATCAATTTCTCCAACTACTTCTATAACTGCTGGCATATTGTATGTTGTAGCTTGTTTATCTATTTCATAAAGTGTATACATTCTTTTTTGAACAGATGACATTTCATAAAAATCTTTATGCTCCGCTTTTTCTATTCCTATATTTTTAGTGTTTTGGCTCGCTTTCTCTGAAAGCAACCTTACTGTTGGTCTATCGAAAACGTCTTTTATTGAGATATCACTATTTGTAATATCAGAAATTTTGTTTACCAACTTTAACGCCCTTAATGAATGTCCACCTAATTCAAAGAAATTATCGTCAATTCCAATTTGTTCAACTTGTAATATTTCTTCAAACACTGATGCTAATATCTTTTCTTTTTCACTTCTTGGGGCTAAATATTCTTTTTCGCTTTTTACTATTATTTCTGGTA
>JBOFNA010000183.1:0-1871 GCA_051658665.1 Oscillospiraceae bacterium | reverse complement strand
TATAAATTATTTTAAGGGGACTACAACGCCCTTTGAAAACCTGAATTCGTCAAAAGAAAGAAGTTCTCCTTGTTCAGTAAAGAAATCAGAAACAAAAATAATATTTTGTGTCACCCAATGCTCAAAGAAAATAGATTTTTTCCAGATAAAATATTTTCATTGTTTCAAATAATACAGGTGTGAGGGGAAAAGTTTTGTTTAAAGGCAATCTTAAACGAACCAAGGGCTTGTTTGTGAAAGTTGGATAGCTTAACTGGTAATTTGCTGAATTTTAAATTACAGGATAGTAAAAACTTGAGGTCACCACACTTCTTAAAAATTAACTTTGGGATCCAAAACCAAGGTAAATCATCCTCAGTCATACATTTTTTAATCCAATTAATCTTAAAGGTTTGATTAATTACTTGAAAATTTAAAGCATTAAGGCCACCCTCCCTAAATGATTTTGTCAATATTTTCCTTTTAACACGTTCAACTTTATTTTTCCAAATAAACCGTAACAATAGAGAATTAAAAAGTTTAATTATTTTGTGGTCAACAAATAAAGAGAGAGCAGGGTAGACTAATCAGGAAATGCCCTCCGCTTTAGATAGTAAAATTCTACCATACATTGTTAGGTCTCTTTGAAGCCAGCAATTTAAAATTTTGGTTGGAAATTGTTTTGAAGGCGATCAGAGGTAGATTTGCAAATGTCAACTCCAAGGTATTTAACACATTTCTTTACACTGATTCCGCAAACTAAAGTTTTGTCAGTGTCATGTACAAATAAAATTTCACTTTTCTTTGGATTCACCACAAGCCCAGAGGCCTTGGAAAATAAATCAAGAATACTCAGAGCAACTGGTATCTGTGACTCATCTCTTAAAAACAGAGATGTATCATCAGCTAGCTGGCTGATTATTAAAGTTTTTTCAACAATTTTTATACCTTCAATAGGAGAGTTTTTTATATGTAAACTAAGCAGTTCTGCAGCTAGAAGAAAAAGAAAGGGGGAGATAGGGCATCCTTGACGAATACCACGACCAACGGCGAAACGAGGAGAAGTGCTAGAAGTTAAGGAAACACAGCTATTAATACCATTATATAGAGTTCGCATCATTTTTATAAACGAGTTGCCAAAACCAAATTTAACCAACGCTTCGAAAATAAAAGAATGCTCAACTGTGTTGAAGGCTTTATAAAAGTCAATAAACAAAATAGCAGCTTGTTTATTAATCAAATCAGAATAGTCAATCTAAAATTAATCTTACATTGTTGGATATATGTCTATCCTTTAAGAACCCAGATTGGGTAATGGAGATAATATCATTTAAGGAACAGAAGCCAATACTTTATAATCCGAATTTAGGAGGATGATAGGACGCCAATTATCTAAATACTGAGAGTCTTTATACGGTTTAGGAATCAATGTTATGAGACCCTGCTTCATTGATTCAGTCAGTTCGCCATTGTTAGCGCATTCTATAAGGGCATCGAAAAGAAGGTCTCCAATAGAGTCCCAAAATATTTTAAAAAACTCAAAAGGTAAACCATCGGGTCCTGGAGATTTGTTATTAGGCATTCTTTTGACTGCTTTATAAAGATTAGATTTAGAAAAAAAGAGTATCACAGAGCTCTCTATTCTGCTCATTAATCTTGGGAATTACCGATTCAATTTTGTCAAAAAAAAGTGTTGAAGCAAAAGGGTCATATAAGGGGGAATATAACTTATGGTAAAATTGAAAGACATAGGATGAGACTAAATTTGGATCATTAGTCAGGATGTTATTGATATAGATGGAAGAGATCTTTTTATTATTTCCGTGTTTCTTTTCTAGCTTGAAAAAATAAGCAGAGTTCTTCTCACCAAACTCGATCCATTTAGCCCTTGA
>JBOFNA010000182.1:0-2090 GCA_051658665.1 Oscillospiraceae bacterium | reverse complement strand
CTAATTTTTTAAGTTCTTCTATAATTTTAAAAAATATATCAGATAGCATTTTAGCATCATCGTAAGCTCTATGATGATTAAAACTTGGTAAATTTAAATGTTTTTGTAATGTATTTAATTTATAATTTTTTAAATTTTTAAAAATATTCTGGGACAATATAACTGTATCTAAATACGAGTTATTAAACGCTATATCATGCCTTCTACATGCCGCTTTTATAAAACCAATATCAAAATTAGCATTATGAGCAACCAAAAGGCTGTCTTTACAAAAAAACAAAAATTCAGCCACAGCTTTATCTTCTAAATCTGCATCTTTTACCATATTATCTGTTATTCCCGTAAGTTTTGTTATAAATGCTGATATAGGCTTTTCTGGGTTTACAAATTTAGTAAAACTATCTATTATTTTACCATCTCGTATTTTAACCGCACCTATCTCTGTAATCTTTTCAGTCTTATTTGAAAGTCCTGTTGTTTCAATATCAAAAATTACAATTTCATCATCAATAGACTTATCATTACTCCCAATAACAATTTTTTGAGTATCATCTACCATATACCCTTCTAGTCCATAAATAACTTTAAAGTTGCTTTCAGGATCATTTCTCTTAATATCATCTGCTGTATTCATAATATCTGGATAAGCTTGTAAAACTCCATGGTCTGTTATAGCAACAGCTTTATGCCCCAATCTATAGGCAAAATCTACTAAATCCTTAGGTTTGCTTATCCCATCCATAGATGACATATTCGTATGTAAATGTAACTCAACTCTTTTTGTAGATTCATCATCTGTTTTTAAATCTTTAGGTAATTTATTTATAGATTTTATCCTTATTATATTTTCATTTTCATATTTGTCATAAACATAATCACCTTTTACTGATATTCTATCACCTTTTTTAATATTATCTGTAAACTTAGCCTCATCTAAATTACAAAACATTTTCAATGTAGCAGAGCTTGTGTAATCAGTAATATAATAGGTTAAAATACAGTTTCTTTTATCTCTTGTGTTTATTTTATTAGATGCAAAAACATCTCCCCACACCGTTACACTGCCTATATCTATTTTAATATCTGAAATATCTGTAAAATTACCTTTTATTTTAGAGCCATAAATAATTTTACCTTCTTTTTTATTTATAAGACTTTTTGTTTCTTTATTTATTGTCTTATTTTTTATTCCTTTATCGTCATTCTTCAATAATCTATCATCTTCTACATATGATGCTTGATTTAATATATTATCGTCTTTTTCGCATTTTATTTCATTAACGGTATAATTTTCATCATCAAAAACAGATTGTAAATTAACATTTATATTTTCTACAAAAAGCTTGAAAACCATACTTTTAAATAAATCTGTGAAATTTATTTTATTTAATATCTGTAAACCACCATGTTTTAATGTTATATCTATAACATTATCTTTTTCGCTATAAGTGTAATCAGCATTATTAAAAAAACCATTTATTATAGCTTTCTCTTCTTTTAAAAATAACAAAATCTCATCTATATAGCTTACATTAAACAAACCTTTTTCATATTTTGCATTTATTTTTATATTATATTTAAAATGGCTTTGCAGATATTTTTCAACCTTTTTTATATCTTCATATTTTATAAGTACAGAAAAAACAGCTGTTATAAAAAGCTGTTTTTCTTTTTTATTATTTTCTATTTTTATTATTTCACTATTCTTAAACTCATCTTTTATAGATATATTTTCAATATAATTAAAGTAATTAAAAATACTGTTATTCATAAATACCTCTTTACATACCTAAAATTTCACTTTTCAACTCTTCAATTAAATTTTCTTCTTTAATTTTTCTTATAACAACGCCTTTTTTAAATAAAACTGCTTCACCATTCCCTGCCGCAATACCTATATCTGCCTCTCTTGCTTCTCCTGGTCCATTTACAACACAACCCATAACAGCAACGCTAATCTTTTTATCTACTGTATCTAAGAAACTTTGAACTTTTTTTGCAATTGGTATAAGTTCAATTTCTGTCCTACCACAAGTTGGGCAAGAAATCATTGTCGCACCATGTTTGTGTAAATTTAATGCCTTTAATAT
>JBOFNA010000181.1:0-6709 GCA_051658665.1 Oscillospiraceae bacterium | reverse complement strand
ACAAACAATATATCCTTGTTCACCTTTGTTTAAAAGATCTAAAATAAAATAAAAGGCTCTATGCCTCTTGCTTGGAGTAATTGCAAAAGTTTTTATAGGTATACGACCATTTGGCATTTCGTTTATTATAGATATATCTAAATCGCCATATATAACTAAAGAAAGGGTTCTTGGAATTGGGGTTGCTGACATTATTAAACAATGTGGGTTATTACCCTTACCGTAAAGCTTGGCCCTTTGCTTTACACCAAACCTATGCTGCTCATCTGTTATTATTAAAGATAAATTTGCAAATTGTATATCATCGTTAATTACAGAATGTGTACCAATTAATATATCTGTTTCTCCTGAGCGAAGCTTCTCTAAAATAATTTGTTTTTTCTTTTTTGTAGTAGAACTTGTTAATATATCTACATTTATATTAAAAAAAGAAAATATATTATTAAAATTTTCAAAATGTTGTTTAGCTAAAATTTCAGTTGGCGCCATTAAGCAACTTTGAGTTTTTTCTTTTGTTGTTAAAAACATTAATGCCATAGCAATTAATGTTTTACCGCTACCTACATCACCTTGTATAAGTCTATTCATAGAAAAGTTAGATTGCATATCATAAATACAATCATCAATTGCTTTTAATTGGTGATTAGTTGGATTAAATGAAAGTTTTTCGAAAAAAGATATTAAATTATCTTTTTTTATAATTTTGAAATCATTATTACTTTTCATATTTTTGTTTTTTAATATTTTTAAAGATAACTGTAGATAAAAAAGCTCATCAAAAATCAACCTGTTTTTGGCAATCTCTAGATTATCTTTACTATTTGGAAAATGGATATTAACTATTGCAAAATTTATATCACATAAATTTCTTTTTTTTATAATATTTTTTGGTAATGGGTCATTTAAACTGTTTTTTATAAGATTTAATGCATATTCAATGTTTTTTTCAATAATATTTGTAGATAAGCCTTTTGTAGAGTGATAAATTGGTTTTATTAAATTTTTTGCAGTATCAGGCAAAAAAAGTGGATTTACCATATCTTTTATATTATTTTTTATATTTATTTTACCATGAAAAAAAAATTCTTTATCAATTTTTAATGAATCATAAGCAAATTCACTATTAAAGATGTTAATTAACATTTTTGTTTCACCGTCTGTAATTATAACTTTGTAAATTTTCATGTTATTTTTTAATATTGTTTTTGTTTTTTCTAAAACAACGCCTTTAACACTATAGATTGTTCCATCTATAGTGTTATTTATTTTAGTTATATCTTTAAAGTTTATATATTTTCTCGGATAATAACTTATTAAATCTTTGATAGAAAAAATGCCGAGTTTATTGTATAAACCGGCACGTTTTTCACCTATATTTTCAATGTTTTTAATACAGTCATATATAGACATCATTAAAACCTTATTCTACATAAATTATAAAATAGTAAACTGGTTGACCACCAGATAAATACGAAACCTCTATATTAGATGGTAGTTTATCTTCTAATACAGATAAAATTTGTTCAGCTTTTTCATTTAAAACATCTTTACCTGAAATAATAGTTATAAATTCAGAATCTTTTTTAATCATTTGTTTAGTAAGTTTTATAACGGCTTTTTCAATATCAGACTCAGTAAAAGCTAATTTACCATTATTTAATGCTAAGATTTGACCCTTTTTTATTTTATGTCCGTCAAAGTCAGAGTTTCTAGCTGCGAATGTAATTAGACCTGTTGACACTTTATCTATTGCATTTGTCATATTAATTTCGTTTTCTTTTTCACTACAATCTGTGTCAAAGTTTAACATCGCTGAAATACCCTGTGGAATTGTTGTGGTTTGTAAAACTATCACTTTTCTATCTGCAAATGGGATAGCTTGCTCAGCCGCCATTATTATATTTTTGTTATTTGGTAAAACAAAAACAATTTCAGCATCTATAGACATTATGGCATTTAATATGTCGTCAGTAGATGGATTCATAGTTTGGCCGCCAGTAACAATGGCATTTACACCTAGCTCTTCAAAAAGCTTTTGTAAACCTTCACCACTTGATATTGCTACGAAACCAAATTTACATTGACCCGATGGTTTAACATATTGAAAATTTTTGTTTATATTTTCAGTGTTTTCAGACTTATAAGTTACACCATCATTTTTTGGATGATAAGCCATTTTACCAGTTTCTAGCATTTCTTTATATTGTTCAAGCATATTTTCAATTTTCATATTAGTCAGATAACCATATTTTTTGCCTTCACTTAAAGCTCTACCAGGGTCATCTGTATGGACGTGTATTTTTATAATATCATCGTCGTCAGCAACCACAACACTATCTCCCATTGACTCTAAATATGCTCTTAACACCATTATTTGTGACTCGTCAACGTTTTTGTTTAAGTTTATTATAAACTCTGTACAATAACCATTACACATATTTGGGTCTATTTCGCCTTTAAATTGGTTATTGTTTACGCTTACTATGGGTTGCTCATTTTCTTCGTTGTTACATTCTATTATTTTATTATATTTAAATACAGAAAGCATGCCCTCAAGGATAATAACGAAACCTTTACCACCAGAGTCTACAACACCTGCTTTTTTAAGGACAGGTAAAAGTTCTGGTGTTTGCTCTAATGCAATTTTCGCTTCTTCTAAAGACGTTTCAAAAACTTCTAAAAAGTCATCGTTAACATTTGACATTAGTGTAGCTTTTTCGCTAGCCATTCTACAAACTGTTAAAATAGTACCTTCAGTTGGTTTCATAACAGCTTTATATGCAGCACTTATGCCTTCAGATAGTGCAGTTGCATAGCTTTTAGCACAAAGAAACTCTTTGTCCGATAAAGATTTGTTAAACCCTCTAAATATTAGAGATAGAATAACACCAGAGTTGCCTCTAGCACCGCGTAAAAGTGAAGACGCAGTTAATTTTGCAACTTCACTTACAGTACAGTTATCATCTAAAGATAACATAGTTTTTTTAGCTGCATTAATTGTCATTGACATATTGGTGCCTGTATCGCCATCTGGCACAGGAAAAACATTAAGTTGGTCTACCAATTGTCTATTGTTTGATATATTATTAGCTGCGGATATAATACTATCTCGCAGAATTTTACCGTTTATCAATAAAGTGCACCCCTTAAAATTTAGTTAGTCATTCCGTCGACATATACATTTACTTTTTCAACATCAAAATCAGTATTTTCTTTAACTGTATATTTTACTTTGTTGATAATACTTTTTATTATTACAGATATATTTATACCGTATAAAACGATAATGTGTAGATCAATTGTTAGTTGACCATTTTTAATTTTAACCTTTACACCTTTATCATTTAAATTGTTTTTTGATATTAAATTTTTAATACTTTGTGAAACATCACTATTGGACATATCAACAACGCCATAGCAATCTTTTGTGGCATTGCCAATTAAATTTAAAAAATACTCTTGTGATATTGTTGTAACACCTAAGTGGTTTGTAATTTCAATCATACTTACCTCCATATATTTTTATGAAAAAAATTTAGTATGTTTGTTTAAATTTTAAAAAGATTATATTTAATACTTATACTATTATACTATAAAAATTATTACTTAGTAAAAAATATAAATATTATAAAAATTATATCATATAAAATTATAAAAAACAATAAAAAAGACCTAAATTTAAATTAGGCATTTTTTATTGTTTTTGCTATTAATATTAATAAGATTAATTTTATATTATTAAATTATTTAAAGCTAAACGCTTTTATATCTAAACTTTTATATTCATCGTCTAAGTTTATTACTACATAATTAATTTGTATGTTATCTTCACCATATATTGTTAACATAGGTCCGTTATTTAAGAAGCGATTTATTATTACGTCTTTATCTATCCCTAAAACAGAGTTCATAGGTCCAGCCATACCGACATCTGTTATATAAGCGGTACCCTTTGGTAGAATTTGAGCATCGTTTGTTTGTACATGTGTATGTGTACCTAAAACAGCAGTAACCTTACCGTCTAAAAAAAAGCCTAAAGCTCTTTTTTCACTGGTAGTTTCTCCATGCATATCAATTATTATAATATCACTTTCGATATCTTTTAGGGTTTCTTCAACTAATTTAAAAGGGTTATGAGAGCTAGGCATAAAAACTTTGCCTTGTAAATTTAAGACTGTTATTTTTGTATCGTTTTTATTTAAAGTTGTAAATCCGTTGCCTGTTTCACAATTTATAAGGTTTAATGGCCTTATTATGTTTTTGTTGTTTTCAATATAATAGTCAATATCTCGGCGCTTAAAAACATGGTTTCCAGTTGTTATTACATCAACTCCACTTTCAAATAAGATATTTGCACTTCGTGGGGATATACCGTTGCCATCTTCAGAATTTTCACCGTTTGCTATTATAAAATCAACTTTATGTTTAGATATTAGCGTTGGCAAACTATCTTTTATAAACTCGCAACTTTTTAATGAAACAACATCACCTATGAATAGTATATTCAAAAAATCACCTTTAAACCTTTATAAATTTACTTAGCAAACTCTATTGATCGACTTTCTCTAATTAATTGCACTTTTATTTGTCCTGGGTAATTTAACTCAGCTTCAATTTTTTTAACAATCTCTCTTGAAACTATTATCATTCTATCATCGTCCATAAATTCAGGGTTTACTAATATTCGTATTTCTCTACCTGCTTGTATTGCAAATGATCTTTCGACACCTTCAAATGAATTTGCGATATCTTCAAGTCTTTCAAGACGTTTTATGTAATTTGCTAAATCTTCTCTTCTTGCACCAGGTCTAGCTGCTGATATTGCGTCTGCTGCTTTTACTATACAAGATATTAATGTACTTGTTTCGACTTCTCCGTGGTGAGTCTCTATTGCGTGGATTACTTCAAAATGTTCTTTATACTTTTTAGCTATGTCAAGACCTATTGAAACATGAGTTCCCTCAACTTCGTGGTCTATTGCTTTACCAATGTCATGTAAAAGACCAGCTCTTCTTGCAAGTATTGGGTCAGCTCCCAATTCATTTGCTAAAAGTCCAGATAAATGGGCAACTTCTAAAGAGTGATTTAAAATATTTTGACCGTAACTTCTTCTGTATTTTAAGCGACCAATTAATTTAACTAAGTCAGGGTGTATAGCGTGTATACCTGTTTCCATGACTGCTCTTTCGCCTTCTTGTTTCATTATTGATTCTATGTCTTTAGTAGATTTTTTTACAGTATCTTCTATTCTAGAAGGGTGTATTCTACCGTCAGTTATTAATCTTTCTAAAGAAACTCTTGCAATTTCTCTTCTAACTGGATCAAAGCTAGATATAGTAATTGCCTCAGGGGTATCATCTATAATTAAGTCGACACCTGTTAAAGTTTCAATTGTTCTTATGTTTCTTCCTTCGCGACCTATTATTCTGCCCTTCATTTCATCGTTAGGTAGAGTAACAACAGATACAGTTGCTTCTGATACATGGTCAGATGCGCATCTTGAAATAACTTCTGATAACATTTTTTTAGCTAAAAAGTCAACTTCTTCTTTATAGTTTTGGTTAAAAGCATTTATTTTAACTGCTTTTTCATGAATTAGCTCTTCTTCTAGGTTATTCAATAAATAAGCTTTTGCAGCTTCTTTTGTATAACCTGAAAGTTTTTCTAGCACTTCAAGTTGTTTTAACTTTATTGTTTCGATTTCTTCAAACTTTGTTTCAATTTCTTTTGTTTTTTCTTTGAATAAAATTTCTTTTGATTCAAGCTGATCTATTTTTCTATCTAGATTTTCATCTTTTTTCAGCAATCTTTTTTCTTTTTCTGTTAATTCAGTATTTCGTTCTCTAATTTCTTTATCAGTTTGTGTTTTTAATTTAAAGACTTCGTCTTTGGCTTCTATTAGACTTTCTTTTTTAGATGTTTCAGCAATTTTTTTTGCATCTTTTATTATTTTTTCAGCTTCTAATTCAGCTGACCCAATCATTTTTTCGGATGTTTTTTTTCTGTGTGAAACGCCAAAGTTAAAGGCCAATAAACCAATTACGACACCTGAAATTAACACTGGTACTAATGTACCGATTATTGTCATTTCTGGCATAATGGTTATCCTCCTAAAGGTTTAATTTAATAATTTATATAAAAATTTTTACTTATTATTTTTTATATCTCTATACATTGTAAACTTTTATTATCTACATGTCAAGAAGCATATATTGCTTGTAGACATTTAAATTTTTGTATGATATCATAATTTTGTCGTAAATTACGTATTATTATTTACTTGTTTTATTTTTTAAAGAGGGCAGTTTGGTTAAAATGAATTGTAAGAAGAAATTGAAAAAGAAAAAAATAGCAATATTAGTTATTTTTTTTGTAATTTGTCTCATTTCTTTATTTGTTATATCTACTTATAAAAATGATTTTTTAGCAGCATATACATCTCAAAAATATGAGGAAAAAGAAGATAGATATGATGAAGAAGAAGCAGAGAAACTAAAACAAAACTTAAGAGAAGAATGGAGTCTTATTTTAGTTAATAAAAAAAATTATGTGAAAGATAGTTTAAATGTACAATTTAAAGAATATAATGGGTATAAGGTAGACTATAGAATATATGATGATTTAAATAATATGTTTTTAAATGCAAAGAAAGATGGCGTATCTTTACAAATAATATCTGGGTATAGGACTAAAGAAAGGTCAGAGACTT
>JBOFNA010000180.1:0-8647 GCA_051658665.1 Oscillospiraceae bacterium | reverse complement strand
ATCATTAATTTGGCCTGCAGGTGCATTGTTAGGTGTTTTTAAACCAAACTCAATTTTAAATGCATTTACTATATCTGTCTTATCTTGATTGTAATCCGCTGCAAATATAGAAGGAGATGGTGTATTAAATACAAACGAGTCTATAAATGATTGTATTGGTGGGTTACCATCACTATAATCAATTGTAGCTTTAATGCTAACTTCATAACTTTCATTAGACCTTAAGTTGCTCATATTGAAATCTAATACAATTTCATCTAAATCTGATACTGTTGCTATATCAAAAAACAAAGGAGGTATATTACTTCCTGCTGAATCTTTTGCTTGAACTTCTACCCTTTGTGTAATATCTACAGTTCTACCAGTATTATCTATAATTATTTTACCATCAACCATGTCATGTTTTAAATCATTAATAGAAAATGTCAATGTAGGATAAGCTCCTCCATCTAGACTAAAAACATCTGAGTATTTTGTGTAAATTTCTATTTCTTTTTCATTATCATGAAATTCTAAAACACCTCTAAACACATAACGTTGATTTCTTCTAAGTATTATTCCATCAACAGATGTTGACTGAACTCCAGTTGAATTTCTTACAATTGAAGAAACTGGGTTATTTATATTTCTTGTATCATAAATTTCATACCTTATATTTGCAACGCCATTTCCAGGGTCTTTTAAACCTAAAATCTCAGTATCAAAAGTACCTCTTCTTTTATCCACAAAAACTCTAACTTCTTCTACAGTTGGTACTTCTTTTAAAGTAGTAAATTGTTTTCCTGTATCAAAATCACTACCTAATATAGACCCATCATATATTATTTGTCTTATTGCAACTCTATATATTGTATCATTTGATAAGTTGTTATATATTAGAATACTGCCTTCAGGTGTTTTACCGTCATCTAAATTTATAGGTTTTCTATCAATTTCATTACCTGAATTATCGTATAAAACTAAATCTCCACCGTTTACTTTTGTATTATCACTTAAATTAACTTTAATTGATAATGAGTTTTCAGTTACAAAATCTTTTTGATAATTAATACCTATATTATCAGTTTTAAAATGTCTAGTTATAAAATCTCTAGTAAACTCTTTATCTTGATATTTATAAACAGCTCTAACTATCATTATATAATCTGTATCTGGTTTCAAAGTTTCCTTCTCAAAGTTTAAGTTTAACATTGCTGAAGAAAAATTAGTTCTATCATGAATAGTATTAGTTTTAGCATCAATTATGCTTATTTCTATATCTCCAATTAATGTGAAGTTAGAATCAACTACTTCTATTACTGATGTAACCCTTGTTGATGTAGTGTCGAATTTTGTCATATTGAACTCAGGTGGCTGAATTTGTTCATCTTTTCCACCTTCACCTTCTTCGCCATCATTATTTTCATCATCATCATCATTATTATTATTATTATTATTATTATTATTATTTCCACCAGCACCAGCACCACCAGCACCACCAGCACCACCAGCACCACCAGCACCACCAGCACCACCGTTAGAGTTGTTTCCTTCTCCACCATCTAATGTTATTTCATCGTCATCTTTAATAACAGGTCTCTTATTATCTGGTATTACTTCAATGTTATCGTTAGAATCAATAACCATTTGTTGTAAGTTTATAAGTCTTTCTTCTCTAAATAAAACAGCTTTTGTTTCTAAATCTAAACTTATATCATTACTAAATATTAATGATGAATTTGGTGCAATTGTTTGATATCTAACATCTTTATTTAAAATTCTAACAATTGACCCTTCTATAAACTCTATTTCAGAATATTCTGACATAGTTTGTTTTGACTCATCGTCTATTAATAAGCCTACATCAGATGAAACAGCCATATATTTAGAGTCTGATAGCTTCCAAATAAAATTTTCAATAACCTTTGTTTGTCCGCCTACTGGTAACTCATATCCATTGCCAACTTTTTTAACTGTACTGTTAGCTTTTACTGAGTAATAAGTAATTGGCTCTTCATCAAGACTGTCTGTATCTACAATAACACCATCAGATAGTGCTAATAAATCACCGTTGTCATAATGAATAAACTTTTGCTTATCTGTTACTATATTTGCTCCATCAGATGTGTTGAAAATCAATCTTTCTGTCCAATCGATTTTATACGTATCCTCTTTTTTGAAATATTGGGCTATTTGGGGTATATTAGATCCAGCATCCCTTTCATCAGAAACAGATGAAAGGATGTATCCATTTTCTGAAAAAACTTTCTTAGAATTACTTTGTAATATAAAAGAATATGCAATAATTGTGCTTAGTAATATTACTGAAGCTACCACTATAGATATTAAACTCTTACTTTTAAACATAATCTTCTCCTTTTTAAATATTATACAAATTATACAAATTAAATAAATTAAATAATATAATATGAATTGTTTCTACATATTGTAACACATAAACTTATAAATTGAAAGTTTTTTTTCAATTTATTATATTCCTCAACTAATCTTATTATTAATCTTACATTTTACTTACCACAGCATTTTTTGTATTTTAATCCGCTTCCGCATTTACATAATTCATTTCTTCCTATTTTATATACTTGTATTGGTTGTTTAGATATTTTCTTTGTATTATTATTTTCAAAACCTTCCGACATTGGTTTTGCTACCGCTTTTCTTTCTAAATCTTTTTTATCCACATTTACAGTTAACATAGCTTTTGTCAACTCATCTTTTATGCTATCTATCATATCGTCAAACATATTAAAGCCTTCTATACGATATTCTGTAACTGGGTCCTTTTGAGCATAACTTCTAAGATATATTCCCTTTTTAAGTTCATCCATATTATCTATATGTTCCATCCACTTTTTATCTACAATACTAAGAAGAACTACTCTTTCAATTTCACGCATGACATTATCTTCAACTTCATTTTCTTTTTTATCGTAAATATCAATAGCCATATCTAATAATGTATCTCTAATTTCATTATATAGATTGTCATCATTTAATTCTAAATTATTTAACATTTTATCATCATCTGTTAATATCCCTAAATAATAATCATTTAACCCGACAATGTTCCAATTTTCTAATGGCGTATCTTCATTTATATACAAGTCACAGGTATTAGATATAGATTCATTAATTATAGTTTTTATATATTCATTAATATTCTCACCATTTAAAACTCTATCCCTTTGTATATATATAGTTTTACGTTGTGCATTCATAACGTCATCAAAGCCTAAAACATTTTTTCTTACACTAAAATTTCTACCCTCAATTTTTTTCTGGGCCGATTCTATTTGAGATGTTATTATTTTATTTTCTATAGTGGTTTCTTCATCCAACTTTAATTTATCCATCATTGTATAAATACGTTCTCCACCAAACAGACGCATTAAGTCATCTTCTAGGGATAAATAAAATGTAGTTTCTCCTACATCCCCTTGTCTACCTGAACGACCTCTCAATTGGTTATCTATACGTCTTGACTCATGTCTTTCAGTACCTATTATACAAAGTCCGCCAACATTCTTAACTTTTTCAGCTTCTTCTTCTATATCTTTTTTGCATTTCTGAACAAGTTCTTCGTATTGTTTCCTCACACTTAAAAGCTCTTCACTTTCAAATGATGCATGACCATCGCATTGGTTAATCAAGTCATCAGACACGCCAGATTTTCTAAGATAATTTTTAGCAATATATTCAGGATTACCTCCTAAAACAATATCAGTACCCCTACCAGCCATATTCGTAGCTATTGTTATTGCTTTAAATTTACCTGCTTGAGCAATTATTTCAGCCTCTTTTTCATGATGTTTTGCATTTAAAACATTATGTTTAACGCCTCTTTTAGATAATAGTTTGCTTAAATACTCAGACTTTTCTATAGAAACAGTACCAACTAAAACTGGTTGACCTTTATCGTAACATTCTAAAGTTTTATCTAAAACTGCATTGTACTTCGCTTTCTCAGTTTTATATATCAAGTCGTTAAAGTCTTTTCTTTTTATCTCTTTATTTGTAGGTATAGATAAAACATCTAAAGAATAAATTTGGCGAAACTCATCTTCTTCTGTCATAGCAGTACCAGTCATACCTGATAATTTTTTATATAACCTAAAGTAATTTTGAAAAGTTATTGTTGCTAATGTTTTAGATTCTCTTTCAACTTTAACATTCTCTTTAGCTTCAATAGCTTGATGTAACCCGTCACTATATCTTCTACCATCCATTAAACGTCCAGTAAATTCATCAACAATTATTACTTGACCTTCTCTTACAACATAGTCTATATCTCTAACCATTACCGAGTTAGCTTTAATCGCTTGATTTATATGATGTTGTATAGTTAAGTTTTCACCATCAGTTAAGTTTTCAATTCCAAAATAAGATTCAGACTTTTTTACACCATTTTTTGTCAGTGTTGAAGTTTTAGCTTTTTCATCAATAATATAATCGGCATCCGTTGTTGAATCAGTGTCTTCTTTTGTATCAATTTCTTTAACCTTTATATTCGTTAATGTATTTGCAAACTTATTAGCTAAAATATACAAATCTGTAGATTTATCTCCTTGGCCAGATATTATAAGTGGCGTCCTAGCCTCATCTATTAATATAGAATCAACTTCATCTATAATTGCAAAGTTAAAGTTTCTCTGAACTTTATGTTCTTTGTATATAACCATATTATCTCTTAAATAATCAAACCCATACTCATTATTAGTTCCATATGTTATATCGCAATTATACGCCTCTCTTTTTTGGTTGTTTTTCAATCCGCTTACTACAAGACCTACTGTTAAACCTAGAAATTTATATATTTTACCCATCCAATCAGAATCACGTTTTGCTAAGTAATCATTTACTGTTATAACATGTACTCCATCACCAGATAAAGCGTTTAAATAAGCCGGCAACGTACAAACTAGTGTTTTGCCCTCACCTGTTCTCATTTCTGATATTCTGCCTTGGTGAAGTGCAATGCCACCTATTATTTGAACCTCAAAATGTTGCATATTCAAAACTCTAAAAGACGCCTCTCTAACAACAGCAAATGAGTCAAACAAAATATCATCCAGTGTCTCACCTGATTTAAGTCTATCTTTTAAAACTTGAGTCTGTCTAGAAAGCTCTTCATCTGACATCATAGAGTATTTTTCTTCAAGATCTAAAACTTTTTTGGCTAATGGTTTTATTTTTTTTATTTCTCTTTCACTATAAGATCCAAATAAATCATTTAAAAACCCCAAAATTAAACCTCCTCATATATAACACAATATCAAAACGACAATACAATGATAAAGTCGTCTTGATAATTTAATACACCTATCTTTTACCATTAAATAAATCTAATATGGATTGAAATTCAGTGTCATTTTTCATATCTGCACTTTCACTTGCGCTTGCTCTTGCTCCTGAGTTTGATCTTGAACTTGAACTTGAACTTGAACTTGAACTTGATGAAAATCCTTTTGTTGTATCACTTTCTCTTTCAAAACCAGTTGCTATAACAGTAACTTGTATTTCATCGCCCATTTCTTCATCAATTATAACACCCCAAATTATGTTTGCATCTGGATGCGCTGCCTCTTGTATAACAGATGATGCTATATCAACATCTTCAAAGCTTACACTGCTTGACCCTGTTATATTAACAACTACACCCTGTGCTCCATCTATAGATGTTTCCAACAATGGACTTGTTGTTGCTTTAGACGCAGCTTCCCTAGCCTTATCTTTACCTGTAGCCCTTGCTATACCCATATGAGCATACCCTGCATTATTCATAACTGAATATATGTCAGCAAAGTCAAGATTTATCATACCTGGAGTATTAATTAAAGATGAGATGCTTTCAACCCCTTGTCTTAATATGTCATCAGCACATATGAAAGCATTTGCTAAAGAAATAGGTTCTTCTGATATAAACCTTAATCTGTCATTTGGTATAACTATCAAAGAATCAACATGTTCCTTTAATTCAGAAACGCCTAATTCAGCTTGTTTGCCTTTTGATCTACCTTCAAAACTAAAAGGTTTTGTAACTATTCCAATTGTTAAAATACCTAAACCTTTTGAGATTTAAGCAACAACTGGCGCAGCTCCAGTACCAGTTCCTCCACCCATGCCTGCAGTAACAAAGACCATCTGAGCGCCTTTTAACATAGCTGTTATTTCTTCTCTGCTCTCTTCAGCTGCTCTGCTTCCTATTTCAGGATTAGCCCCTGCACCTCTACCTTTTGTTAATTTTTCACCAATACTTAATGTTTCATCAGCCTTTGAATACCTTAATATTTGTTTGTCAGTGTTTATTGCTATAAATTCAACGCCTTTGATTCCACTTTCAACCATTCTATTAATGGCGTTACCACCGCCGCCACCGACACCGACTACTTTTATAGATAATATCTGTTCTATATCATTTTCTATATTAAATTTCACAGTATTGTCACCAACCTATCAACTTTGTATATTTTATCTCAATTATATAATAGGTATACTACCATACTTTTAATGAAATTACAAGTATTTTTTAATTTTTTATTGGAGTTAAAATAACTATATTTTTTGTTTTT
Source organism: Oscillospiraceae bacterium (assembly GCA_051658665.1). Lineage (GTDB taxonomy): Bacteria > Bacillota > Clostridia > Oscillospirales > Ruminococcaceae > JBOFNA01. The sequence continues at coordinate 2,078 of JBOFNA010000180.1, read as the reverse complement.
AATTTTTTATTGGAGTAACAATAACTCTCTTTGGATTTTTGCAATTTATCACTACTTTTTCTTCTGGCGATAAATGTTTTTTATTTATTTCATTATACATATTAATTTTATAACCTATATCTATACTATCGCCTAAATTTATTACTCTATATTCTCCAATATGTATATTTATATCATTAATATCTTCTAAATCAACAACAGTTACATTTTCTATTGAAAACGCATCAAGAACATTATATATCTCTTTTAAAATCTCTCCTTTTTCAATATTACCAATTTCCATATATGCGCCTTCTATAAGGTTTTCGACATATATACCTTTAATTAAACTTGTATTTTCTGGTAAATCTATTTGTTTTGTTTTTAATATTCTATTGTCAGCACTTAAAATTGTATAATATTCGCCGTCATCTATCGCTCCGCTTTCGACCTCTTCAATTATATTTATTTTTAATTTATTAGGTAAACTTAATTTTAAGTCCACCCCTTTTACATAAGGAAAGTAAAGTTTTATCTTTGCCTCTACATGACTTTTATATAGCCTAAATAAATTATCACCTTTTGTAACTCCAGATATTTCTTCAACATCTGATATTTCATACTTAGTTACACCCGTAATTACTATGTTTTCAACATTAAAAAAAACAGTCAATGACAAAGCCATGAAAATAATAAAAAGAAAAAAAAACATAACAAAAACATTAGATCTAATTGCTTTACGCCTTTTTTTCTTTTGTCTTTCAATAACCTTTTGTTTGGCCTTTTCATAATTTTTAATCGTTTCTTTTTCTTTTTCTTTTATCATTTAACTTATTTCCTTTATATTCACTCCTATAGATTGCAAATTTTTCACTAAATTACTGTAACCTCTATAAATATGATGAGTATCACAAATTATTGTTTCGCCTTTAGTTTTACACGCCAAAACAACAAGGTTTGCACCACCTCTTAAATCTGTCGAGTTTACTAAAGATGCATTTAGGTTTTCCACTCCATCAACAACAGCAATATTATCACCTACAAATATATTACAGCCCATTTTTTTGATTTCATCGGCATACATAAACCTGTTTTCAAAAATATTTTCGACAAATTTTGTTTGACCTTTAGCCGTTGACATCATTGCCACAAAAATTGGTTGAGCGTCTGTAGAAAACTCAGGGTAAGGACCAGTCACAATTGTACCTAAATTATTTAACCTAGAAGTGCTTTCAATACTAATAACATTTTTATTGTAATTTAATGTACAACCACATTTATTAAAAAATGGTAACATTTCTTTTACATCCTTATAATTTGTGTTTGTAAGTGTCAATTTACCTTTACAAACAGCAGCTATAGCCATATATGTAATTGTTTCGATTCTGTCTGGCATAATACAATATGTAGTATCGTTAAAGTTTTTAACACCATTTACAATTATTGTTTCAGTTCCATAACCTTCTATATCTGCACCACAACTATTTAAAAAATTAGCTAAATCTATAATTTCTGGCTCTTTAGCAACATTTTTTATAACTGTTCTACCTTCTGCTCCACAAGCTGCAATCATAATATTTTCAGTAGCACCAACGCTTGGAAATTTTAAATTTATATCGCAACCTCTTAACCCATCACAGCAAAATGCACTTAAGTTTTCACCTTCAACGTCTATTATTGCACCCATCTTAGAAAACGAATTTATATGTAAATCTATGGGCCTCTTTCCTAATTTGCAACCACCTGGTAAAGACATAGAAGCTTTTTTACTTCTAGATAATAAGGCACCCAAAAATATTATAGATGACCTCATTTCCTTACTACAATTATGGTCAATATTAAATTTATCAATATTTCTACTATCTATAGTTACTGTATCATACTCAACATAAATCTTACAACCTAAACTTTTTAAAATTTTCAAAGTTGTATCTACATCAGATAAATCAGGACAATTTTTGATAGTAGAAACATTTCTTGTAATTATACAGCTTGCAAGTATGGGTAAAACGCTGTTTTTTGCACCCTGAATTTTTATTGTACCATTAACTTCATTACCACCATTAATAATTAACTTTGACATATTAGCCTCCTTTAAG
>JBOFNA010000179.1:0-6654 GCA_051658665.1 Oscillospiraceae bacterium | reverse complement strand
TATCTCTTTTTCAAATGGCAAAAACATCTGCAGCCGTGGCTCGTCACAGTGAAAAAAAATTACTTTACATATCTGTTTTAACACACCCTACAACAGGTGGTGTTACTGCAAGCTTTGCAAATTTAGGTGATATTATTTTAGCAGAGCCTAAGGCTTTAGTAGGTTTTGCAGGGCCTAGAGTTATAGAACAAACAATTAGACAAAAACTTCCAGATGGGTTTCAAACGTCTGAGTATTTAAAAGAGCATGGGTTTGTTGATTTAATAGTAGAAAGAAATAAAATAAAATCTACTTTATCTACATTACTTGATATGCACTGTAAGAAGTATTGAAAGGGGATTCTATGAGTGTAAAACTAATAGAAGAGAGCCTAAATGCTATAGAAGAGCGTATAAATGCATTTAAAAAAGATGAAAACTTAGAAACAAAAGAAACTGTTAAACAACTTTTAGAAGATAAATTAAATCTTGAAAAAGAGGCGTCAAATAATATATCTGTAGCTGATAGAGTTTTTTTAGCGCGTCATCCAAAAAGATTATCAACTATGGATTGTATAAATGAATTGTTTGATAATTTTATACCACTAAGTGGTGACAGAAATTATAAGGATGATGAAAGTATAATAGGTGGATTAGCTTTTTTTGATAATATAGCGGTTACTGTTATTGGACATAGAAAAGGCAGGAGATTAGAAGAAAACATAAGGTTTAATTTTGGCATGCCTAACCCCGAAGGATATAGAAAAGCAGAGAGGTTAATGTTACAAGCAGAAAAATTTAATCGTCCTATTATAACGTTTATAGATACACCAGGAGCCTACCCAGGACTTGAAGCAGAAGCAAGAGGACAAGGCGAGGCTATAGCTAGTTGCCTTTACACAATGAGTAGGTTAACGGTACCTATTATATCTATAGTTTTAGGTGAAGGTGGTAGCGGAGGTGCATTGGCTATAGCAATTGCAGATAGGTTAATTATGTTAGAGAACTCTATTTTTTCTGTTCTTTCACCTGAGGGTTTTGCTTCTATTTTATGGAAAGATGCATCAAAATGGAGAGAAGCAGCAGAAGTTATGAAGCTCACATCATATGACTTAAAAAAACTTAAGATAGCTGATGAGATTATAAAAGAGCCACCTTGTGGTGTACATAGAAACCCAAACTACGTAATTTCTAACATTAGATTGTCTTTAGAAAATAATTTAAAAGTATTATTGACTGAAAAGGGTAAAAATTTACAAGAAAAAAGGTATGAAAAGTTAAAGGCGATAGGTAAAATTCAGGAGGGCATATAAATGGGAGAAGGTTTGAAAATTTTAGGTCTCGGCAAGAGTGTGCCTCAATATATAGTTAAAAATAATGATTTTTCAGAATATATAGATACTGATGATAGTTGGATAAAAGCACGAACAGGTATAGAAGAAAGAAGGTTTGTTAAACCTTTAAAAGATATATATGAAAATAAAGAGGATGAAAAAAACCAAGATACAAATGTTACACTTGCTTATAAAGCGGCAAAAAATGCACTTGAAAATTCGGGTATAAATAAAGATGACATTGAAGTTTGTATAGTAGCAACATTTACACCGGATAAATTAATGCCGTCTGTATCTTGTGGTGTTGCTAATTTATTAAATCTTTCAAAAAGCACATTATGCTTTGATTTAAACGCAGCTTGCTCAGGGTTTTTATATGCATTAAAAACTGCACACTCATTACTTTCAAAAAACAAGTACGCAGTTGTTATAGGGAGTGAAGTAACTTCTAAATTTCTTGATATGAAAGATAGAAGTACTTGTGTGTTATTTGGAGATGGAGCAGGAGCAGTAGTTATTGAAAAAAACAATGATAATGACTTTTTCTTTGTTGCTGGATATAAACCAGATAAAATTGAAGACTCTGTTTTAGATTGTAAATTAGATAATAAAACAATAGACATGATAGGGAGCGAAGTTTTTAGGTTTGCAGTAGAAACAATTCCAGAATGTTTTAATAGTTTATTAGAAAAGGCAAATGTGACTAATGAAAATGTAGATAAAATTGTTTGTCATCAGGCAAACCGTAGGATTATAGAAGCGTCATCAAAACGTTTAAACATAGATATAAATAAGTTTTTTATTAATTTACATAATTATGGCAATACGTCGGCAGCCTCGATACCATTGGCTCTATATGAGTTAAACCCTAAAAAAGGAGAAAAAATTGTTTGTTTAGGTTTTGGTGCGGGGCTTACTTTTAGTGGAGCAATGTTGACTATATAGAGGAGAAGAAATGAAATTAAAAGATATATTAGGTATAGAATTTCCAATTATACAAGGTGGGATGGCTCATATAGCAACAGGTGAATTTGCAGCAGCAGTTTCAAATGCTGGAGGACTTGGGGTTATAGGTGCAGGTGGTATGCAACCACAATCTGTTCGTGAACATATTAAAGTCTGTAAAAGCTTAACAAATAAACCTTTTGGTTTAAATATAATGCTTATGAACCCACAATCTGACGATATAGCTAAAATAGCAATTGAAGAAAATGTACCAGTTGTTATAACTGGTGCTGGTAACCCTGGTAAATATATAAAAGATTGGAAAGAGGCAGGTATTAAAGTTTTTCCAGTTGTACCGGCTGCTATTTTAGCTAGACGTATGGAGCAATTAGGGGTAGATGGAATTATTGCAGAAGGAACTGAGAGCGGTGGACATGTAGGTGAAATGACAACTATGGCACTTGTACCACAAGTTATAAAAGCTATAAATTTACCTGTTATAGCGGCAGGTGGTATAGCTATAGGGGAACAAATGGCAGCAGCATTTGCTTTAGGGGCAGTAGGTGTACAAGTTGGTACATGCCTATTGGCAGCGAATGAGTGTCCTATACATAAAAACTATAAAGATGCAGTTTTAAAGGCTAAAGATAATGATACGACAGTAACAGGTCGTATATCTGGTATACCAATTAGGATAATAAAAAATAAAATGTCTAGAGAATATTTAAAGAAAGAAAAAGCAGGCGTTGATAAAATGGAGTTAGAAGTTTACACTTTAGGGTCTTTACGTAGAGCTGTAGTTGAAGGTGACATTGATTTAGGGTCAATTATGGCAGGACAAGTTGCGGGTCTTGTAAATAAAGAGGCGCCTGTTAGAGAAATATTTGAAACTATGGTATCTGAATGCAAGTCATGTATTGATTCATTAAAGGAGATATGCAAATGAATATAGGAAATAAAATATTAACTAAGCCAATTATACAAGGTGGTATGGGAGTAGGTATATCTTTAGGTAATCTTGCAGGTAATGTTGCGTTAAATGGTGGTATGGGTGTTATATCAACAGCAAACCCTGGATATAAAGAAGAAAATTTTTGGAAAGACTCTATGGGAGCAAATACAAAGGGTTTAAAAAACGAAGTTTCAAAAGCTAAAGATATATCCAAAGGTAACGGACTAATTGGAGTTAATATAATGGTCGCTTTAGAAGATTATGATTATTTAGTTAAATTATCTATTGAGTCTGGAGTTGACGCAATTATTTCAGGTGCAGGGTTACCATTATCTTTACCGAAATTAGTTGAAGGTAGTGATGTTTTGATTGCGCCTATTATATCAAGTGGTAGAGCTGCGGCAGTAATATGTAAAATTTGGATAAAAAAATATAATAGAAAACCTGACTTTATCGTTATAGAAGGAAGTAAAGCAGGAGGTCATTTAGGTTTTACAAAAGAAGAGTTAGTAAACGGTACTGCTAAAAGTTTAGATGTGCTTTTAGAAGAGGTGAAAGATGCAGTAAAACCTTATGGTGAAATACCGATATTTGTAGCAGGAGGTATTTCAAATGCTGACCACGTTGATCATTTTATAAAAAAAGGTGCCAGTGGAGTACAAGTTGCCACACGTTTTATAGCAACAGAAGAATGCGATGCATCTTTAGAGTATAAAAAAATATTAATAAACGCAAAAGAAGAAGATATTATAATTGTTAAAAGTCCAGTGGGTATGCCAGGTAGGGCTCTTAAATCTCCACTTGTTGAAAAAATAAATGAAGGTGATAGAGTTGCACCTACTAGATGTATAGATTGTATAGTCCCATGTGACCCTAGGGACACATTGTATTGTATAAGTAGTGCACTTATTGATGGTGCAAATGGCAAATGGGAAACAGGATTGTTTTTTTGTGGTGCAGATGCGAAAGATTTAAAAGAAATAACAACGGTTAAATCTGTTATGGATGAATTATTATCTAAAACATTGTAAGAGAAGGAATTTTTATGAAAATAGCTTTTTTATATGCAGGGCAAGGTAGTCAGTGCGTAGGTATGGGAAAAAGTTTTTATGAAGAGTTTGAAAGTTTTAGAAATATTTTTGATTTACTTTCTGAAGAACATATAAAGCTTTGTTTTGAAGGACCAATTGAAGAATTATCAAAAACAGAAAACACACAACCTTGTATGGTAGCATTTGCGGCTGGAGTTACAGAGATATTAAAAGAAAAAGGTATTTTACCGCAAATTGTTGCAGGGTTAAGTCTTGGTGAATACTCAGCTTTATATGGAGCCAATGTTTTTGGTGCTAAAACAGTTATAGATATAGCTGAGTTTAGAGGTAAAGTAATGTCAGATGTTGCAAAAGACATTGATAGTTCTATGGTTGCGGTTTTACAATTAAATAGAGATACTTTACAAGAGTGTTGTGATTTAGCGTCTGATTTAGGAGTTGTGGAAATAGCAAATTATAATTGTCCACAACAACTTGTAATTGGTGGGGAAACAAAAGCAGTAAAAAAAGCGTCTGAACTTGCTTTAAATAAAGGTGCAAGAAGAGTTTTACCACTTTTAGTTAGTGGTCCATTTCATACATCGTTAATGGGTAAAGCTGCACAAATGTTAAAAGAAAAGTTTGTTGAAACAAGTTTTTCAGATATGGATATACCAGTAGTTTTTAATAGTACAGCAAAAGAGCTTCAAAAAAATGAAACAATAGCGGATATGTTAGAAAAGCAAGTAAAAAGCAGTGTTTATTTTGAAGATACTATAAATTATTTGTCAGATTATGGTGTAGATGTGATTATAGAAATAGGACCAGGCAAAGTACTGTCAGGCTTTGTGAAAAAAACAAAAAGTGATATTAAAGTGTTTTCAGTGGAAGATATTAAAACCCTTGAAAGCACATTAACAGCATTGAGTGTATAATTAAGGAGATTTTCATATTATGAAAGATAAAGTCGCTATAATAACAGGTGCAAGTCGAGGTATCGGTAAAGCTATTTGTTTAGATTTAGCAAAACAAGGTGTTAACGTTGTAGTAAATTATGCGGGTAATGATATTCTTGCCAAAGAGACAATGGATGAATGTATATCTTTAGGTGTTAAGGCGATAAAAATAAAAGCAGATGTCTCTAAATTTGGCGACTGTGAAATGATTATTGAAAAAACCTTAGAAGAGTTTGGCAAGATTGATATATTAATAAATAATGCAGGTATAACAAAAGATAATTTATTAATAAGGATGACAGAAGAAGAGTTTGATAGTGTAATTAATATAAATTTAAAAGGCACATTTAACATGACTAAATTAGCTACTAAAGTAATGATGAAACAAAGAAAAGGTAGAGTTTTAAATATATCAAGTATTGTAGGGGTAATGGGAAATGTTGGTCAAGCTAATTATGCGGCTAGTAAAGCTGGAGTAATTGGTTTTACAAAGTCAGTAGCGAGAGAGTTTGCGCCTAGAGGCATAACAGCTAATGTTATAGCACCAGGTTTTGTCGAAACAGATATGACATCTAATTTATCAGATGTGGTTATTGAAAAAGCAAAATCTACAATACCTTTAGGTAGGTTCGGTAAAACAGAAGACATAGTATCAGCAGTAAGGTTTTTAGTAAGCGATGATGCGGGGTATATTACAGGACAAGTACTTTGTGTTGATGGCGGAATGGCAATGTAATAAACTTAAAGGGGGTTGTGATAATGAAACGTAGAGTAGTTATAACAGGTGTAGGAGCAGTAAGTCCTATAGGTAATGATGTTAATACTATGTGGAATGCGGCAAAAAACGGTGTGTGTGGTATAGATAAAATAACTAAATTTAATACAGAAAACAGTAAAGTTAAATTGGCAGCAGAGGTCAAAGGGTTTGACCCTTCATTAGTTATAGATAAAAAAGAAATAAGAAAATATGCGAAATTTACGCAATTTGCATTATTTGCAGCCAATGAAGCTATTTTAAATAGTAAATTAGATGTTAAAAATATGGATACATCTCGTTTTGGTGTTAATTTTTCTAGTGGAATAGGTGCTATTGATGTAATTGAAACTGAACATAGCAAAGGGTTAGAAAAAGGTTTTGATAGAGTGTCGCCTTATTTTATACCTTTAACAATTGTTAATATGGCGGCTGGTAGCATTGCAATAGCACATGGTCTAAAAGGTAGTTGTACAGCAGTGGTTACAGCTTGTGCATCATCTACAAATGCAATAGGAGAAGCTTTTAGAAATATAAGAGATGGATATTCAGATATTATGCTTTGTGGAGGCGCAGAAGCCACTATTACTCCACTTGCTATGGGTGGGTTCACATCAATTAGAGCATTATCTGAAAGTGAAGATCCAAAAAGAGCATCAATTCCATTTGACGCAAAACGTCAAGGTTTTGTTATGGGTGAAGGA
>JBOFNA010000178.1:0-3548 GCA_051658665.1 Oscillospiraceae bacterium | reverse complement strand
GAAAGAGGTACAGGTAATGGAGGACAATTTGGCGGAGTGCCTTTAATTGGTAAAACAGGAACTACAAGTGACAACAAAGACCTTTGGTTTGTAGGGTCATCAGCCTATTACTCTGCTGCTGTATGGTGGGGGTTTGACGAGCCTAAAGAAATGGCGTTTAGAGGGCACCCGTCTTTGGCAATGTGGAAAAATGTTATGGAGAGAGTCCATAAAGGATTACCAATTAAAAACTTTACACAACCTGAAGATGTTCAGGTAGCTAACTATTGTACTGATACTGGTTTAATTGCTACTGAAATTTGTCCGAAACCAATGTTAGGTTATTATAAAAAAGGGACATTGCCTGAACTTTGTACAAATCATATTGTACCGGAGCAAGAAGAACCTAAAGAAGAATTACCACCTAATAAAGAAGATCAAGAAAAGCCGCCAATTAATAATGGAGAGAATGATAATGATACTCCAAAACCACCAACTAGATATACATTAAGATTCAATACAGATGGCGGTACGGGAATATCTAGTGTTTCTGCCGAAGAGGGAGAGATAATTAAACTAGATACGAAAATAACAACTAAAGATGGTTATGATTTTGATGGGTGGTATGATCAAGATGATAAAAAAGTCAGTGTAAATTTTAAGATTACTAATAAAAATGTTATTTTAAAAGCTAAATGGATTAAAAAATAAAAAAGATAATAAAAAGTATATAGGAAACTATATACTTTTTATTATCTTTTTTATTATAATTTAACGGTTTTGTTAATATAATTAATTATAATTTCATTAAATAGGAGGTTAATATGGCATTAATTGTTAAAAAGTTTGGTGGAACATCTATAAAAGATAAAGAAAAACTTTTAAGTGCAGCTAATATAATAAAAAAAGATTATGATAAAGGTAACGATGTAGTTGTTGTAGTTTCAGCTCAAGGCGATACCACTGATGTATTATTAAATAAAGCTAAAGAAATTACAGGTAAACCTTCAGCTAGAGAACTAGATGTGCTACTATCAACAGGTGAAATGATTACAATATCTTTATTGGCTATTACTTTAGAGAAGATAGGCTGCCCTTCTATATCTTTTACTGGATATCAGGCAGGATTTTTAACTGATATTAATTATAATAATTCAAGAATTATAAACATTGATACAACTAGAATAAAAAGTCAATTACAAAAAAATAAAGTAGTTATTATTGCTGGGTTTCAAGGTATTAATAAATATGATGATATTACAACATTAGGTAGAGGAGGATCTGATACATCTGCTGTGGCTATTGCAGCAAGTTTAATGGCCCAAAAATGTCAGATATATACAGATGTAGACGGTGTTTATTCTAGCGATCCACGTTTCATAAAAAACTCTAAACATATTAAATTAGTTAATTATGATGAAATGCTTGAGTTAGCTTCTGCTGGTGCAAAAGTTTTACATAATAGGTCAGTTGAAATGGCGAAAAGGTATAACGTAACATTAGAAGTATTGACAACAACTGGAAATACTAAAAGTACAATTGTAAAGGAATTGAGAGATATGGAAAAATTATTGGTAACAGGAATTGCAAAAGATGAAAACATATCTATGATAACTATTTGTAATATTACTCATAATTATAACAGTATATTTAAAATGTTATCTATTTTAGCTACTAAAAAGATTGCTGTGGATATAATGTCTCAAAGTCACATTTTAAATGATAGTTCTAACTTGACCATAACTATTGCAAGTAAAGATGCTACAAACGCTTATAATTTATTAAAAGAAAATTTAAATATTTTGTCTGCTAAAGATATAGTTATAGATGCAGATGTTGCGAAGATATCTGTTGTTGGTGCTGCTTTACAGAGTAATATTGAAGCTATAACAAATATTTTTAAATATTTAAATGACAATAGAATTTATACAAAACTTATATCTATGTCTGAGATTAAGGTGTCAATTTTGGTTAAAATAGCAGATGCTGATAAAACTGTATCCATTATACATGATGGTTTTTTTGAAAGAGCGTAAAATCTCTTTCATTTTTATTTTTTATTTGTTAATTATTGTTTTATTGTATTTAACCGTTAAAATATGGTACAATAAAAAATAAAAATTAGTTGGAGGGCAAAGTGATTAGAAAACAAATTAATGATAACGTCTTTTTTAATTATATAAAAGATGATAAATTTAAAACTAATAGAGTTAGTGTTCATTTAATTACAAATTTAAGCGAAGAGAGTTCAACATATAATGCACTTTTAAGCTTTGTTTTAAAAAGGGGTAACTCTACTTATAATAATTATAAAGATTTTACTAAAAAGCTTTATAGCTTATATGGGGCTTCTTTTGAGTGTGATATTGATAAATTTGCCAATAAACAAGTTTTATCTATGTCAATACAAACTGTAGATAATAAATTTAGTATTGGCGAAGAAAATGTTTTGAAGGATATGACAACTTTACTTTTTGAAACACTTTTAAACCCAAACTTTAAAGATAATAACTTTTCAGAAGATACCGTTAATATAGAGAAAGAAAACTTAAAAGAAACTATTTTAAGTGTTATAAATGATAAAAGAACTTATGTTGTGAAAAAAGCTAAAGACATTCTTTTTAAAGGTACAAGTCTTTCTGTTTCAAGGTATGGTAATTTAACTAAACTAGATGAAATTGATAATGTTTCTTTGACTGAAAGTTATTATGACTTAATTAAGAATTGTAAAATAGAAATTGTTTTTGCTGGATGTGGTGACAAAGAAATTTCTTACAATTTAGCACTAGACTACTTTAAAAATATAGATAATAATAATTTTAAACTTAACGATTTTAATGTTAGCTTTAATGATTTTTCTTTTGTTCAAGAATCTGAAAAAATGGACATTACTCAAAGTAAAGTTTGTCTATTATATACAGGCTTTAAAGCTGATAATTTAAAAGAAAGTAGTATTATGAGGGTTGCGAATGCTATTTTTGGAGGATCGCCATTTTCAAAACTTTTTATTAATGTTAGAGAAAAACAAAGTTTATGTTATTATTGTGACAGTTTTTTCGATAGATTTACAGGTGTTATGTCTGTAGATTGTGGAGTAAACTTAGATAAAATAGATATTGCTATAGAAACTATTAATGAGCAAATAAGTCTTATTGCAGGTGGTCAATTAACAAATAAAGAAATTGATGAAACAAAACTTTTAATAGTAAATGCATTTAAAAGTGTAAAAGATAGGCTTTCTTCAATTGAGGGTTTTTATTTAGGACAAATTTTAAATGGTACTAATGTTGATATTGACGCACAAATTGAAGAAATTTTAAAAATAACTAAAGAAGATGTAGAAAATGCATTTAAAAATTGTAATTTAAAAACAGTTTATAAAATAACAGAAAAGGTGGTGTAAAAATTATGTCAGTTATATCAAATAGTATTGTTGAACAGCAATATAAAGTAATAAAGCATAAGTCAGGATTGACTATTTATTTATGTAAATTAGAAAACTTTAATAGTACTCATGTACAGTTTGGTACAAATTTAGGATCTGTAAATGAAAGATTTAAAACCCAATA
>JBOFNA010000177.1:0-4237 GCA_051658665.1 Oscillospiraceae bacterium | reverse complement strand
ATTACCTTTACCAAGTAATTTTAATTTATTTTCTTTTATATCATATGTATTAATAGAAACAAGTTCAGATAAACGCATACCACAATTTAAAAAGAGGGTAAGTATACAAAAGTCACGTTTACTTAAATTTTTATCTGTGTATTGTAAAAGCTCAATTGACTGCTCTAAAGATAAATATTTAGGTAAACTTTTTTTAGTTGATGGCAATGATAACTCTTTAACAGGGTTATCATCAATAACTTTAATTTTTATATGTAAATAATTAAAAAAGCTACGTATACTAGATATTTTACGAGATCTAGTAACAGGGTTATTATTTCTGTCATTTGCTATATAATGTAAAAACTCATATACATTAGATATATTTATTTTTTTTATTATATCTAGATCTATGTTTTTTATAACAATTTCTTCAAAAGGTTTGTCACTTTTTTCAAATTGATATTTAAGCAAAAACCTAAAAAATGTTCGTAAATCAATATGATAGCCGTTAACAGTTTTTTTTGAATTACCTTTAATAGTTTCTAAATAAAATAAAAAATCTTTTAAAAGATATGGGCAATCATCGTATTTGTTCATTTTAAAACCTCAATTTACTAAGTAATAAATTTTTTGTAATTAAAAAAATGAATAAAGTTATTAGACATATAAATAATAAATATAACTTTATTATTTATATTATACACCAAATACGAAACATAGTCAATTGCGCTAAATAAATATTTAGCGCAATTGAGAGGAGTGGAAATAATAAAATATAATAAATTAAAGTTATTTATCAATCTTTATTAATAAATGACTTTAATTTATTAACATAACGCATTTAAAGAGATTTATTAAAATAAATCATATCTATTCACAAACTATATATTGTGTATATTTTTTGTATTATTATTATTTTACACAATATATATAAAAAAACAACATTATATATTGATATACTTATATATATATGTTAATATATTTCTATATCAATAAAGAGGATGTATAAAATGAATATAATAAAAAGAAGCGGTAATAAAGAAAATTTTAATATACAAAAAATCGAAAAAGTTATTCAAGCAGCTTTTAAAAGCGTTAATAATACTATATCGAAGGATGAGTTAGAAATAGTTAAGTCAATAATTGTTAACGAACTACAAGAAATGGAAAAAAACAATTTATCTATAAAAGTTGAGGATATCCAGGATAATGTAGAAAAAGCTTTAATGGAAAAAAACTATTATAATGAAGTTAAAAGCTTTATACTGTATAGAAATGAACGATCAAAAAGACGAATAATTAAAGACCAAATTTTAGAACATTTTTCATCAATTACTGAATTAAGTGATATTTTGTCTAAGATACAAGTTGACTTTTCTGAAGATGAGTATATTTTATCTCAATTATATAGTAAATTTGTATCGTTTTTAACAAATGATATAAGTGAAAAAGACAAACTATCAATGCTTACTAAAGCGGCTGTAGAGTTAACAACCCAAGAGGCACCTAAGTGGGAGTATATAGCCTCTCGCCTTTTGATGTTAAAATTTAAATTAAATTTAAATACAGATTTAAAAAATTATAACATTAATACTTTTTATGATAAGATATTATATTTAAGTGAGAATGGTTTGTATGGAGATTATATTTTAAAAAATTATGACAAATCTGAGATTGATGAGTTGTCTAAGCATATAGATAATAATCGTGACAATTTACTAACATATTCAAGTTTAGATATGTTATTAAAAAGATATGTTGTAAGATCTCTTAGCAACCATCCTTTAGAAACTCCACAAGAAATGTTTATGGGTATATCTATGCACATTGCAATGCAAGAAAAAAAAGAAAATAGGTTGAATTGGGCTTTAAAGTTTTACGATATGTTAAGTAACTTACGTGTAACTATGGCTACGCCTACCCTTTCTAATGCTAGAAAACCTTTTAACCAACTGTCATCTTGTTTTATTGATACTGTGCCAGATGACCTAACAGGTATATATAGAAGTGTAGCAAACTTTGCACAAGTATCTAAATACGGTGGTGGTATGGGGATGTATTTAGGTAAAATTAGAGCATCAGGTTCACCTATAAGAGGTTTCAAGGGTGCATCGGGTGGAGTTATTAGATGGATTAAAATGATTAATGATACAGCTGTAGCTGTTGACCAATTAGGAGTAAGACAAGGTGCTGTGGCAGTTTATTTGGATGTTTGGCATAAAGATTTGCCTGAGTTTTTACAATTAAAAACAAATAATGGTGATGATAGAATGAAAGCTCATGATGTTTTTCCAGCTATTTGTTACCCTGATTTATTTTGGAAAATGGCTAAAGAAGATATTAATAGTAAATGGAATTTAATGTGCCCTCATGACGTTAAAACAATTAAGGGATATTGTTTAGAAGATTTTTATGGAAAAGAATGGGAAGAAAAATATAGAGATTGCATTCACGACTCTAGGATTTCAAAAAGAGTTTTCCCTATTAAAGATATAATAAGGCTTATTATAAAATCTTCAGTTGAAACAGGTACACCTTTTACATTTAACAGGGATCATGTAAACAACTTAAACCCAAATTCAAAGCACGGTATTATATATTGTTCAAACTTATGCACTGAGATTGCACAAAATATGAGCGAAATTGAATCTGTAAATACAACTATTAACGATGAAAATGGAGACACAATAGTTGTAACTAAAACAAAGCCTGGTGATTTTGTTGTTTGTAATTTATCATCTTTATCATTGGGTAATATAGATGTAACAAATGAAAAAGAATTAAAAGAAATAGTAACAAACGTAATTAGAGCATTAGATAATGTTATTGATTTGAATTTTTACCCACTACCCTACGCTGAAGTTACTAACAAAAAATACAGACCAATTGGTTTAGGTATAAGTGGATATCACCATATGCTAGCTAATAATAATATTAAGTGGGAAAGCGATGAGCATATAAAGTTTGTAGATAATATTTTTGAGAAAATTAACTACTACGCAATTACGGCAAGCTGTGAAAATGCGCTTGAAAAAGGCAGTTACAAAATGTTCAACGATTCTGATTGGCAAACTGGTGAATATTTTGAAAAACGTAGTTATAGCGATGAAAAATGGTTAGATTTAAAAAATAAGGTTGAAAAAGATGGCATGAGAAATGGATATTTAATAGCTATCGCCCCTACCAGTTCAACATCTATAATTGCAGGTACGACTGCAGGAGTAGACCCTATTTTAAGTAGATTCTTTTTAGAAGAAAAGAAAAATGGGTTAATTCCTAGAGTGGCTCCTAATTTATCTTCTGAAAATTTCTGGTTATATAAAAACGCTCATTTAATCGACCAAAATTGGATTATAAAAGCAGGTGGTGTAAGACAAAAACACATTGATCAAGCACAATCTTTAAATTTATATATAACTAATGATTTTACATTTAAGCAAATATTAGAATTGTATATAAGTGCTTGGGAGCAAGGTATTAAAACAATTTATTATGTACGAAGTAAATCATTGGAAGTTGAAGAATGTGATGTTTGCTCATCTTAAGTTTTAATGTGTATTAAGAAAGGTTTATTATGAATAATTTATCAAAGAAACCTCTGTTTAATCCAGATGGTGATATCGATGTATTAAAAAGAAAAATGATTGGCGGTAATACAACAAACTTAAATGATTTTAATAATATGAAGTATACATGGGTTAGCGAATGGTATAGACAAGCTATGAATAATTTTTGGATACCAGAAGAAATAAATTTATCTACGGATATAAAGGACTATAGGCTTTTAACTGAATATGAAAGACGAGCATATGATAAAATTTTATCATTTTTAATCTTTCTAGATAGTATCCAGACTGCAAATTTACCTTATATCGGTGAGTATATCACAGCAAATGAAGTTAATTTATGTTTATCTATACAGACATTTCAAGAAGCTGTGCATAGTCAAAGTTATGGATATATGTTAGATACAATTTGTCAGTCTACAGAAAGAACTCAAATTTTATATCAATGGAAAGATGATGAGCATTTATTAAAAAGAAATACCTTTATAGGAGATTTATATAATCAATTTCAAGAAGATAAAAATCCAATTAACTTAGTTAAAGTTATGATTGCAAATTATATACTTGAAGGTATTTATTTTTATTCTGGATTTATGTTTTTTTACAATTTAGCTAGAAATAATAAAATGCCAGGTTCTGTACAAGAAATTAGATATATTAATCGAGATGAAAATACTCACTTATGGTTA
>JBOFNA010000176.1:0-15858 GCA_051658665.1 Oscillospiraceae bacterium | reverse complement strand
TAAAGTATTAGTTTTGTCATTTTTAAATTGACATTTTATTTTGTAAAATGTTTCATCAAATTTAATTAATTCAGAATCTTTATTATTTCTAAAACTTTTAAAACCTGAAAACAACCATATAGATTCAACTAAATTAGTTTTTCCTTGTCCATTATTTCCATAAAATATATTTATATTTTCGTTTAAATCTATATTTATATTTTTTATATTTCTAAAATTCGTGATATTTAAATTTAAAAGTTTCAATTAAATAACCTCAATTGTATACTCTAAAAATTTTACAATATCGCCTTTTACAATTTTTTTACCTTTTATTATACAAATTTCATTATTAACATAAACTAATTTTTCTACAATTACTTTTTTTGCATTTGCACCACTATCAACTAAAGCTTCAAATTTAAGAAGATTATGAAGTTTTATATAATCTTCTTTTATTTCTATTTTTCTATTATTCATCTTTTAACCTCACAGGTAAAATTAAAAATAAATAACCATCATCTTCAATAGGTGTTATTTTTATAGGATATAAAGGTCCATTAAGTAAAATTTTAATATTTTCATCTTTACAAACTCTTAATGCATCTAGAAAATATTTATTATTAAAACCAATTTTAACATCTTCACCATTTATATCACAATCAATTTCGTCATAAATTTCACCTATAGATGTTACACAATGTGTTTTAACTTTATTTGCAGTAAAAGATGTTATAACAGGGCTTTTAACTCTATCATTTATAATTAAAGATGTTCTGTCAATCATATCAAAAAACTTTTTTCTTTCACAATTAACTATTGTTTTATTTTCAGAGTTAATAATGTTTTTATAATCTAAAAAATCACCTTCTAATAGTCTTGAAATTATTATATAATTATAAATTTTAAAAATAATATTTTTGTCTTTTTTAAATATCTCTATATTTTCATCATCTTCTTTTATTAATTTACTAATTTCAGATAAAGTTTTTGAAGGTACAATAAATTGTATATCAATACTATTTATAATATTTTCTTTTCTTAGAGCTAATCTAAAACCATCAACAGCTATTAAGTTAATATTATTATTATCAATATCAAATAAAACACCAGTATGTACAGGTTTTTGATCATTTGTTGATACTGAAAAAATAGTTTCTTCAATCATATTTTTAAAAGTTTTATTGTCTAAACTAGTAATTAAATCTCCCTCAAAAGAAGGTATTTCTGGATAATCAGAGGTTGAATGGCTCATTATATTAAATTCTGTAATATTACTTTTTATTGTACATAAATTGTTTTCGTTTTTTGAAATTGTAATGTTGTCACCATCCATTTTTTTTACAATATCAGTTAAAATTTTTGCATTAATAACAATTTCACCTTCAGTTATTATTTCTGTTTCTATATTTGTTGAAATTAAAAGTTCTAAATTATATCCATATAAACTTATTTTGTTATTATAGCATTTTATTAAAATACCTTCTAAAACGGGTAAAGTTGATTTAGTAGAAACAGCTTTTGATATATTCATTAAAGCTTCAGATAAAATTTGTCTATTACAATTAAATTTCATAAAAACTCCTTTTTTTGTTTTTTATATAAATATAATATAAATATAAATAGTAGTAGTAGTAGTGTCTGTTGAAATGTTTAAAGTTTTAAAATAACTAGTATTTAATGGATATTATTGCTTATTTTTTTAAACATTGAATATTGAAAAAAATGTTGATATTTTTCAATGAATATTAATATAAATTAAAGTGTTTAAAATTTCATGTTGAATGTTTAAAAAATGTTAAATATTACGTCCTAATATTTTTAATAATATCATCAATAGTTTCTTTTAAAAATTTATCTATTTTCATGTTTTTTTCAATTTTATTTTTTGCATAAACAATTGTTGAGTGGTCTCGACCACCTAATTCTTCACCAATGCTATTTAAAGTCATGTCAGTTACATTTACAAGTACGTAAACAGCAACTTGTCTTGCTTTTGAAACAGTTGCTGATTGTTTACTTGATTTCAAATCATTTATATCAATATTAAATGTTCTAGATATTTCATTAAAAACCTTATCTATGGTAATAGAAACAGGTTGATTATCATTTAAAATATCTTTAATTGCATTTTGAGCAACAGCTATAGAAGGTTCTAAATTTTCAAGCAAATAATATGCTTTTAGTTTTTTTACAGCACCCTCTAATTGCCTTATATTATTTTTAAGCTTATTTGCTATATATTCAGAAACATCATCATTTATTTTTATACCTAAAAGTTGAGCTTTTCTACGAATAATAGCTATTCTAGTTTCAAAATCAGGAGTTTGAATATCAGCTAAAAGACCCCATTCAAATCTTGTTCTTAATCTATCTTCTAAAGTTTTTATTTCTTTAGGAGGTCTGTCTGATGTAAGAACAATCTGCTTACCATCATGATATAATGTGTTAAAAGTATGAAAAAATTCTTCTTGAGTACTTTCTTTACCTCCAATAAATTGGATATCATCTACTAAAAGAATATCGGCAGCTCTATATTTATTATGAAACTCAATAGTAGATTTTTTACCAATAGCTTCAATTAGTTCATTTGTAAATTCTTCACCTTTAACATAAATCATATTTTTATTTGGTTCAGAGTGCCTAACTTCGTTACAAATAGCGTAGAGCAAATGGGTTTTACCTAAACCAGATGGTCCATATATAAAAAGTGGGTTATAAGCACCAGATGGGTTAGAAGCAACTGCTAAAGAAGCTGCATGAGCAAATTTATTTGAAGAGCCAACAATAAAAGTATCAAATGTATACTCATACTCACCATTTAAACGCATTGTTCTTTCTATTAGATTATCATTTTCTGAAAAATCTTGTTGAACATTTTCAGGTTCTTCTTTTTTAATCATAAAATCTAAAGTTATTTCAAAGCCTAATACATTAAAAAAACACTCCTTTATTATAGGTGAGTATTTTTCTAAAATAATATTTTTTTGAAAAGATGATGGCACAAATAAAACAACTTTATCCGCTTCTAAATTCAAAGGTTCGATACAACCAATCCACATATCAAAAGCAACGTTACTTATTTTGTTAGATTCTTTAATTAAAGTTTTTACTATATCCCAAACATCGTTAAAAGACTGCATATAAAAACCCTTTCGCTAAATAATAAAATATGTCTAGATTATAACATAAAAATAATAAAAATTCAATAAAAATAAAATATTATGTATATATATAATAATGAAGAAACATTTTATAAAAGTAAAATAAAAAAGGTTTTGGTTTGACTTTTATTGTTAAAAAATATATAATTAAGGCAAAATATTAGGAGATAAAACTTTTAAATGACAATAACGATAATGAATAATGGTTTCATAAACATAAATAGTGATGAATTTAAACTTTTTTTGGGCTTGTTAAGCTTTATTATTATTTTTTTATTAATAGGATTATATAGCTTAAAAAATGCTTTTGACGTTATATCACAATCTAAATATAAAGAGATAATGGAAAAAAACAATAATAAAACAAAGATATTTGATAATATATTTGATAATGGAAATGTTTTCAACATAAATATAATTATATCAACTACGATTATATCAGTAATATTTTTATACTTTTTAGATATAATTTTTAATTTAAATATTTTTAATTTATTAATTATTTTTTCAATCTTTAAAATAATAATTAAATATTTGTCGTATTATTTGGGTTTATATAAGATAGATTTTATAATATCTAAATTTATTATAGTATCTAATTTTATTTTTTTGATTATAACTCCAATATATTTAATAGTAAATATAGTAATGTCTTTATTTTGCAAAATTTTCATAACAAACTTTGGCGAAGATGTTGAAAAAATAACTGAAGATGAAATAAAACATATGGTTGAAGAAAGTAGAGAATATGGATTAATAGAAGATGATAAGCAAGAAATGATAAATAATGTTTTTGATTTTCATGATATAAAATCATCAGAGGTTATGACGCATAGAACAGATATAGTAGCTATTGATATAAATGAAAATAAAATAGATCAAATAATAAAAGTTGCAATAGAAGGCGGCTTTTCAAGAATACCAGTATATAAAGATGATATAGATAATATAACAGGTATATTATATGTAAAAGATTTGTTAAGCCTTTTAATAGATAAAGAAAAAATATTTTTCCTAAAAGACTTTGTGAGAAAGCCTATATATGCTCCAGAAACAAATAGTTGTAAAAAAATCTTTGATGAGCTTTGTCTAAAAAGAGTACAAATGGCAGTTTTAGTAGATGAGTATGGAGGGACATCAGGAATAGTAACTATGGAGGATATTTTAGAATTTATAGTTGGAGATATAGAAGACGAGTATGACCAAGACGATGAAAACGAGATAGAACAAATATCTGATAATGTTTATATAGTAGACGGATCTTACAACATGTTAGATTTTTGTATAGAAAAAGGACTAACATTAGATATAGATTTAGAAAAAGAAAACGGAAATATAACAATTGCAGGATATATTTCCGATTATATTGGAAAAGTACCTTACGATAATGAAACGATAAAAATAGAAGTTGGAAATGGAGAAATAGAAACTCTAGATATTGAAGAAAACAGAATAAAAAAAGTTAAAATAACATTAAAAGAGGTAAAAGATGAATATCAATAAAGATAATTTTAACTTGGACTATTTAAACAATGATTTAAATGGCATAAATGTAAAATCTTTAAAAAACAAAAGTAAGTTAATAAACTCTACTTTACTGGTGCATATTTTAGGTT
The DNA here is from genome assembly GCA_051658665.1 of Oscillospiraceae bacterium. GTDB lineage: Bacteria > Bacillota > Clostridia > Oscillospirales > Ruminococcaceae > JBOFNA01. The sequence continues at coordinate 11,099 of JBOFNA010000176.1, read as the reverse complement.
TTATGATTATGCCATTTATTTTCGTTTATACAATACAAAAAATATTACCATTTTTAATAAATACCTTTCCTGATGCTGTGTTTTTAAGAGAAGATTATTTTTGGAACTATTTAATAAATATAGTAACTTTAAGTTTTATCAATGTTATACCTTTTATGTATGTTTTAAAAAAGACAAAATTTAATTATAAAAGTTTTTTTAGTTTTGATGGTTTTAAAATAAAAAAAGCATTTAAATATTGCTTTATAGGGTTAGGTTTAAATTACTTTGTTGCGTTTTTAGCTGTTAATTTAACAGAGTTTTTAAAAAAATTCAATATAAATGCAATTGAGCCAGATCTTTCAGCGCCAAAGGACTCGATTATAACAACAGTGTTGTATGTTTTTATGATAATAGTGGTAGCGCCTATAACAGAGGAGTTTTTATGCAGAGGGGCGATATTAAACCTTTTAAAACCCTATGGCAAAAAGTTTTCTATAATTATATCAGCGGCTGTTTTCTCTATTTTACATGGCAATTTATTTCAGATGCCAGGGTCTTTTATACTTGGTTTATTTTTAGGGTACTTAGCAATAAAATACGACTCAATAATAATGCCTATAATAGTTCATTTTATGAACAACTTTTTAAGCGTAATAATATCAATATTTTTATTAAATAAAAACATTGAAAATACGGAACAAATGGCACCAACAGATACTTTTATAATTGGTTTATATAGTACGTTTATTTTGTTTTGTTTTATATACTCAGGATATAAAATTTTTAAAAACATAGGCAAAAAGCCATTTAAAGGTGATATAAAAATAAAGGGAAGATACAAAATTTTTGTCAGCAATATATTTTTTCCACTTTTATTTATATTGTATTTAATTAGATTTTTAAACTATATAAAAATAAGCTAAACAAAAAAAAGAGGTGACCCTCTTTTTTTGTTTAGCTTATTTAAAGTTTAAAAACAAATGATTAACCAATAATATTACTTACATTATCAATGATACTACTGACGGTTTTTGCAGCTTTATTAGCTGTTTTTTTCATTTTCTTGTTATTTGAGCCACCCATAATTTTACCGCTTACAGCAGCAGCAGTAGCTCCAACTGCCAAACCTATGGCCATGTTTTTTGCGAAATTATCTTTGTTGTTTTTCATTTTTACCTCCAAAATAATAAATAAATAAATGATACTTAAATAATGTTCTTAATTATTATGAGCAAAAAATCAAAAAACATTAATAATATTTTATATACAAAATAAAATATTATTGATATAATAAAAATAAATGATAAAAATAAAATAGATAAAGGTAACATACAATGAAAAAAGTAATCACCGTTAACGATTTATCAAGTTTTGGAAGATGCTCATTATCTGTAATAATGCCAATTTTAGCTTGTTTAAAGATACAGGCAATACCAATAATAACATCGATTTTCACAACACACACAGGTGGTTTTATTGACATAGAAAGTAAAGTTTTAACAAATTTTATGCCAAATTATTTAAAAAGCTATAAAAGCAACAAGGTAGATGTTGACTGCATATATACAGGATATATAAGTGATGGAAAACAGGTAGATTTTATAAAAGACTATAAAAAACATTATAAAAATGCGTTGTTTATAGTTGATCCGGTAATGGCGGATCACGGCAAAATATATTCTAAGATAACTGAAGATATAATAAAAAAAATAAAGGAGTTATCTAGGGTAGCAGATGTCATAACTCCTAATTTAACAGAGGCTGCAATATTATTAGATGAGAACTACGAAAAAATAGAAATTGATGAAAAAAAAGCAGTAAATTGGTTAAAAAAATTAAAGACAATGGGTCCGAAAAATGTTATAATAAAAGGCATACAGCTTGAAGATTGCAACTTTTATAATTTTGTACTTGAAAATGATGAAATATACAAAATAAAATATAGATTAATCAACGAAAACTACCCAGGCACAGGAGATATTTTTGCAAGTATAATTACAGGTTGTTATGTAAATGGATATAGTTTAAAAGAGTCTGTGACTATAGCTACAGAGTTTTTAGAAAAAGTTATAGAAAGCACATTTAAAGAAAAAACAGATAAGAGAAATGGGGTTAACTTTGAAAAATATCTATATTTATTATGTGATAAAACTTAGATATTAAAAAAGAATATGAATATATTAAATATAGTATTGATAGAGCCGCAGATACCTCAAAACACAGGAAACATAGCAAGAACTTGTGCCGCAACTAATGTAAGGCTACATATAGTAAAGCCTATGGGTTTTGAAATTGATGATAAAAAATTGAAAAGAGCAGGGCTTGATTATTGGCATCACTTAGATATAACTTATTATGAAAGCACGCAAGATTTTTTTATACAAAATAAAAATGAAGAGTTTTATTTTTTCACAACAAAAGCTTTGAATAAGTATACAGATGTAAAATATAAAAACAATTGTTTTTTAATTTTTGGACGAGAAGACAAAGGTATAGATGAGAGTATTTTACACTAAAACAAAAACAACTGTGTAAGGCTGCCAATGGCTACAAACATAAGAAGTTTAAACTTATCAAACACAGTTACAGTTGGGGTTTATGAAGTTTTAAGGCAATGGGACTTTAAAGAACTTATATCAAATGGGAACTTAACAAAATTTAACTGGTAAAGGAGATTAATTATGGCTACAAAAAAAACAGTAAAAGATATCAAAGTAAAGGGGAGAACGGTATTAGTTAGGTGTGACTTCAACGTACCTTTAAAAGATGGTGTAATAACAGACGATAAAAGAATAAAGGCGTCTCTTGAGACAATAGAATATTTAATAGAAAATGGTGCTAAAATAGTTTTAATGTCACACTTGGGAAGACCTAAAGGTGAGTTTAAAGAAGAGTTTTCGTTAAAACCAGTTGCAGAGAGATTATCAAAATATTTAAATAAAACGGTACAACTATCAAAAGACGTTGCAGGAGAAGATAGTATAGAAAAAGCAAAAGCATTAAAAGAGGGCGATATACTTTTAATAGAAAATGTAAGGTTTGTTGTTGGAGAGACTAAAAACGACTCAGTTTTTTCAAAGCAATTGGCATCATTGGGAGATATTTTTGTAAACGATGCATTTGGTACAGCACACAGAGCACATAGTTCGACAGTTGGCATAAGTGAGTATCTAACAAGTGTTGCAGGGTTTTTAATAGAAAAAGAACTTAAATTTTTAGGTGAAGCTATAAATAAACCTGAAAGACCATTTGTTGCAATTTTAGGTGGTTCAAAAGTATCCGATAAAATTGGTGTAATTGAGAGTTTAATTGAAAAAGTAGATGTTATTTTAATTGGTGGAGCAATGGCTTATACATTTTTAAGAGCACAAGGTTTTGAAATAGGAAACTCTTTAGTTGAAGCAGATAAGTTAAACCTTGCATCAAATTTAATAAGTAAGGCTAAAGAAAAAAATGTAGAATTCATTTTACCTTTAGATAGTGTTGCAGGTGAATCTTTTGCGGAAAATTGTGAAAATTACAATACAGATGACAAAAATATAAAACAAGGTTATATGGGGCTTGATATTGGAACTAAAACAGTTGAGTTATTTGATGGATATATAAAAAACGCAAAAACAGTTATTTTAAATGGACCAATGGGTGTATTTGAATGGAGTAATTTTGCAAATGGCACAAAAGGTGTAATAAAAAGTTTAGCTGACTCAAATTGTATATCAATAGTTGGCGGAGGAGACTCAGCTGCAGCGGCAGAAATAATGGGGTTTGCAGACAAAATGACACATGTTTCAACAGGTGGTGGAGCATCTTTAGAGTTTTTAGAAGGTAAAATTTTACCTGGTGTAGATTGTCTATCTGACAAATAATTTTGTTTAAGGAGTATTTTATGATAAAATGTTTTATAGCGGGAAATTGGAAAATGAATACAACGGTAGAAGAAGGTAAAAGTTTGGCGTCTAGTATAATAGAAAATTTAAACTCTGTTGACTTAGGCGGCATAGAAATAGCTTTATCAGTACCTTTTACACATATAACAGAAATTCACAAAATAATAAAAGATACTAATATAAAAATAGCGGCACAAAATTGTCACTTTGAAATTAAAGGCGCATTTACAGGTGAAATATCACCAGAAACTTTAAAAGATATGGGTGTTACATATGTCCTATTAGGTCATAGTGAAAGACGTCAATATTTTGCTGAAACAGATGAGATAGTAAATAAAAAAGTTGTTGCTGCATTAAAAAGCAATTTAAAACCAATTATTTGTGTAGGGGAAACATCAAAACAAAGAGAAGAAAACAACCATAAACAAGTGGTTAAATGTCAAATTGAAAAAGCATTTTTAAATGTTAAGGAAATAGAAAACATAACAATAGCTTACGAGCCAGTTTGGGCTATAGGTACAGATGTTGTTGCAACTACTAAAGAAGCAGAAGAAATGTGTTTGTTTATAAGGCAAACAATTGAAGATTTGTACAATAAAAGCATGGCTGAAAGCATTTTAATACAGTATGGTGGGTCAATGAATAAAGAAAATGCAAAAGAGCTTTTGGGCCAAAAAAATATAAATGGCGGTTTAATAGGTGGAGCTAGTTTAAAAGCAGAAGATTTTATAACAATTATAAATAGCTATAAATAAGGAGAAAGCAATGAAAAAACCAGTAGTTTTAGCTATATTAGATGGGTTTGGTATATCAAATGAAATTGAAAACAATGCAATAAAAAAAGCGAAAACCCCAAATATAGATAGCGCGTTTAAAGAAAGCCCATACACTGAACTTACAGCATGTGGTTTAGAGGTGGGGTTACCAGAAGGTCAAATGGGCAACTCAGAAGTTGGTCATACCAATATAGGTGCAGGTAGAATAGTTTATCAAGACCTTACTAAAATAACAAAAGACATTAAAGAAGGTCACTTTTTCAACAATGAAGCATTATTGTGGGCAATAAAAAAATGCCAAGAAAAAGGAACAAAACTACACATTATAGGTCTTTTGTCGGACGGTGGAGTGCATAGTCATACAGATCACTTAAAGGGGTTAATTGACATGTGTGTAAAAAACAATTTTAGAGATTTAATTGTTCACCCAATATTAGATGGAAGAGATACTTTTATAACATCAGGAAAAGGATTTTTGCAGGATGCAATAGATTATATGACAGATAAAAACTGTGGTATAGTTGGCTCATTATCAGGCAGGTTTTATGCAATGGATAGAGACAACAGATGGGAAAGAGTAGAAGAAAGCTATAATGCAATTACGCAAAATTGCGATACAGGGTTTGTTGACCCAGTTTTATATGTTGAACAAGGCTATAAAAACGGAATAAATGATGAGTTTATAAAGCCTGCATTTAACCAAAATTCCGAAAAAATGAAAAATGGTGATAGCGTTATTTTTATGAATTTTAGACCAGATAGAGCTAGAGAAATAACAAAAGCTTTTATAGACCCTAAATTCGATAATTTTAATAGAGAGCAAATTGATGTAAATTTTGTTTCAATGACAAATTATTTTGAAACAGTTTTTGATAATTTAAAGGTTGCGTATAAAAAAGATAAAATAAGTAATACTTTAGGCGAAATTCTTTCAAGAGAAGGCTTAAAACAACTTAGAATATCTGAAACAGAAAAATATGCGCATGTTACATTTTTCTTTAACGCAGGAGTAGAAAAAGAGATTGAAGGTGAGGATAGGGTTTTAATACCATCACCAAAAGTTGAAACTTATGATGAAAAGCCAGAAATGAGCGGACATTTAGTTACTGAAAAGCTTATTGAAGAAATAAATAGAGATTATTATGATGTAATAATTGTGAATTTTGCTAACTGCGACATGGTAGGGCACACAGGAGTTTTTGAAGCTGCTGTAAAAGCAGTTGAAACAGTAGATGAGTGCGTAGGAAAGCTTATTGAAAAGGTAAAAGAAAAATGTGGTGTTACAATAGTAACAGCGGACCACGGAAATGCAGATGTTATGTGGAATGAAAAAGGTGTAGTAACATCTCACACACTAAATAAAGTGCCGTTTTGTATAATAGGCTGTGATGAGATCAAACTAAAAGACGACGGAGTTCTATCCGATATATCTCCTACAATATTGGATATAATAAATAAAAAACAGCCAAAAGAAATGACAGGTACAAGTTTAATTTTAAAATAAAAAACAATTGTTAACAAAATGTTGTTTATTTTAAAAACCAAATATTATAATATTAAATAAAAAACGGAGGATTAAACTATGAAACAAATAATATCATTAATAGCTTTATTAGCTGCATCAGTGGGCATATTTTATGCAATAAAATCTTTATTTAATAAAAAAAACAAAGAAGATATAGATGACCTAATATATGGTGAAGATTTTGACGAATGTGACGATGAAGACGAAGATGGATCATATTTTGATGTTTATGTAAATGAAGATGAAGGTATAAATTTAAAAGAAGAAGAATAATATAAATCATAATACTTTTGTTATTTTGAAATATTATAATAATTATTTGATACTTCAAATATAAATTGTTTTAAATCATAAAAATCATATACTATTATATAGTATATGATTTTTATTTATATTAAAAACAGATGAGATAAAAATTTTGGAAATTACAAGTACATTTAACTTGCAATTTGTCATAAGTATATTTAAAAAAATTTAGAGATTACGAAACATAAATATAGTAATATTAAAAAACAAACTTATAATAAATAAGCGATAAAAAGATTATGAAATACAGATGAATTAAATGTAAAATATATAGTTTATTATAAAAAACAATGGTTATTATATTATAAAAACAAAAAAAAGCATAAATCAACACTATAAAGATGTCAAAAAAGCACCATTTTAAAATTAAATTAACACACAGTGATAAAATAATAAAGATAGAAAAGAGGTGTTAGTTTGAACGATAAAATTTTACGGTATACATTACGTGTAGATAGAATAAATTTCAAAAAATTTCGCTATATTGCAAGTTATCAAGGTAGGTCAGCTAATAAAGAAATAGAGCAGTTTATAAAAAGAAGAATTGCTGAATTTGAAAAACAACATGGTGAAATTAAAATTGATAAAGACTAAAGTAATAATGTAATTTTCAACGATTAAATAATATCTAAATTTTATATAAAATAAGTTTTAAAAAGTTTAAATATTTAAATTTGTTTTTTATGTATTTTAAAAGATAATAATAAATATTTTTAGAATATTCTAGCATATTTTATCATATTTTGAAATATAATTTTCAACTTAGTAAAGAAATAAAGCTAAAATATTTTATTAACATAAACCTTAAAAAGTTTTGATTTTAAGTGAAATAAATTTAAAGAAATAAAACTACTAAAGTGGTTTTATTTCTTTAAATTATTATAGATTAATTAAGGGGAAAGTTTAAATTAATTGAAGTATCATATAAATGCTATGGTTAAAATACTTATTATAGATAGTTAGATAATAATGATTGTTTTAAAAGTTTTTTGGAAAGTTTTTTAACCATAGATCTATATGTTTAATAATTAAACAATATTAAAAGGTAAAACCTAAAATTACAAATGTTATAATTAGGTAATAAAATTTTAATTGATATGGAGTAAATATTTATGAAAACGCTTATTTAAACAATTTTAAATTACGAGCAAATAAAATCATAAGTGTAAATTTAAAACTTGTCTTTATTTTAGGGTTATAATACATTAATTTAAAGGTTTAAGGGTTTATTTATTTTTGTGGATAAATGCGCTAAATGCTTTTTGAAAATAAATTTTAGAAGATTTATTATACTATGAGCTAAAATTATGTTGCATAATAAAAATAAAAATTTTCAAGACTTAGGATAAACTAATATAATAAAAACTTATGTTACAATAGTTTTTCAATAAAACATTGAAATTAAAGTCTACATATTACATAGTAGCTTTAAAGCGATCATCTTTAGACATTTCGGATAAAGAGATAGTTTTATCCAAATCAAGGTTTAAAGCATTTGAAAGGCGTGTGCCATAATCTTTATCTGCAAGATAGCAATGTGAACAGTGTCTGTATTTTATGTTATCTGTAACAGTAGAAATGTTATTTACAGTGTTTTCAATAAGTAAAGATTTTTTGTCATCTTCCATTAATCGGTATAAGTCGCCTGCTTGATAGAAACAATCGTCATCTTTTTCAGAATGTGGGTCATATCTATCAATATCTCCGCTATAAGCAAGAGGTGGTTCTTTTTGGTCATCTTGTTGTTGCCATAAACCCAATGAGTTTGGCTCATAGCCCTTAGTTGCACCATAGTTTCCATCGACACGCATCATACCATCTCGGTGGTATCCATTTACAGGGCATTTAGATTTATTTACAGGAATAGAAGCGTGGTTTACACCTAAACGATAACGCTGGGCATCACCATAAGAAAAAAGCCTACCTTGAAGCATTTTATCAGGTGAGAAAGAAATACCAGGCACAATGTTAGATGGTGCAAAAGCAGATTGTTCAACGTCTGCAAAATAGTTTTCAGGATTTTTGTTTAGCTCTATTTCACCAACTTCGATTAGTGGGTACTCTTTTTGGCTCCAAACTTTTGTTAAGTCAAAAGGGTTATCTCTATGTTTTAAGGCATTATCTTCAGACATTATTTGAAAATATACAGTCCATTTAGGAAAGTCTTTGTTATTAATTGATTCAAACAAATCTTTTTGATGACTTTCTCTATCTTTACCTACTAAAATTTCAGCCTCGCTATCACTTAAGTTTTTGATGCCTTGCTGAGTTTTCATATGAAATTTAACCCAAACACGTTGATTATCTTTATTAATTAAGCTATAAGTATGACTACCAAACCCATGCATATGTCTATAACTAGAAGGTATACCTCTATCTGACATAACAATTGTTACTTGGTGTAAAGCTTCTGGCAAAAGCGTCCAAAAGTCCCAGTTGTTTTGAGCAGAGCGCATGTTAGTTTTAGGGTCACGTTTTACGGCGTGATTAAGGTCTGGAAATTTAAGCGGATCACGCAAGAAAAATACGGGCGTATTATTACCGACTAAATCCCAATTACCTTCTTCTGTGTAAAATTTAATTGCAAACCCTCTTATGTCACGCTCAGCATCGGCAGCACCACGTTCACCAGCAACGGTAGAGAAACGTATAAATAGGTCTGTTTCTTTACCCACTTTTTCAAAAATTTTTGCTTTTGTATATTTTGTTATGTCTTTGGTAACTTTAAAAGAACCAAAAGCACCACTACCCTTTGCGTGCATTCTACGCTCTGGGATAACCTCTCTATCGAAGTGAGCTAATTTTTCTAGAAACCAGACATCTTGCATAACCATAGGACCTCTGTTACCTGTGGTCATAGCATTTTGATTATCAGCAACTGGACTTCCAGTTGCTGTTGTAAGTTTATTATCTTTCAAAAAACACCCTCCTTATAAAACAAATTTTAATATTAATAATAGTAACTATTATTAATATTAAAATATATTCAAATATTTGTCAACTAATTAATATATAAATTAATCTTATGTTAATAATTTGTTAATACATAAACAACAATTGGTTTATAAAACCACACAAACCACACAAAAAAGAATATAATTTAAGAAAAATTTAAAATATAATAATATTACAAATTAAAGAGATAATAAAAAGATATAATAAAATAATATTTAAAGCAAGAGACAGGTGAAAAGATGGATTTAACTTTTAAAGTTATTTTTCAAAAACAATGGACTTTATTAAACGATAAAATAATTTATGGTGATAAAAGTTTTTATTTTAAAGACATGGAAACAGTGACCTTGTTTAGAGCTGCAAGTTTTTTGTTAAATGGAGTTATAAAAGTTTATATAAAAAAAAAGTGGGTTTATTTAAGCTATAGTTATACATCTAGAAAAAAAGCAGAAAAAGCATTAGCATATTTACAAGATAACTGCTTAAATAAAGGAAGAAACAAAGGGTTTAATAAAGGGTTAACGTCCATAAAAAAGGAAATAAAAAGTCTTGATTCTGTTAGTACGATAGGTGTAAAAAAAGAGGTTTTAGAGTTATGCAATATACTTTTAGAAAAAGAAAAAATCAAAGCATTAACAAGTTGTTTTACTAAGAAAGACACGTGGCTTATAGCTTGTACTGATACAAGGGTTATTATATTAGATAAGGGGTTAATTTACGGGGTAAAGTTAGTTAATATACCATTGTCTAAAATAAATAATATATATTACTCTAAAGGTTTAATTTTAGGGCATATTTCAATAACAGATGGTGCCGTTACAAGTAAAATGAAAAACATTCCTAATAAAACAATTAAATTTTTTGTAGATGTAGTTATTGAAGAAATGAAAAAAGATAAAATCGAAAAAATTTCAAATATATAATTTAAAAGTGTGAGAAAATAAAAAGAAAAACAATAAACTTGTTTTTCTTTTTATAATAGTATAAAAAATTTATTTAAAGATATATAAAAAATCTTCATATCCGAGGTCTTTCATATCCTCTTTAGAGATAAACTTTAAAGATGCGCTGTTAATGCAGTACCTAAGTCCGCCACTCTCTAAAGGTCCGTCGTCAAAAACATGACCAAGGTGAGAGTTTCCTAAGTTACTTTTAACTTCAGTTCTAACCATACCGTGAGAAGTATCTTTTGTATTTTCGATTAGCTCATTTGATATTGGTTTTGAAAAAGAAGGCCACCCACAGTGACTGTAAAACTTATCTAAAGATGAAAATAAAGGTTCTCCAGTTGTTATGTCAACATAAATACCATCTTTAAAAAATTCAAAAAATTCGTTGTTAAAAGCAGGCTCAGTTTTACTTTCTTGAGTTACTGCGTATTGCATATCTGATAGTTTAAGTAAAAGGTCATTTTTACTTAACTTTTTAAACCTAACAGTATTATCAGAAACGACTTTGGCTTTATCAAACTGGTCTTTACCTATATGGCAGTATCCGCCTGAATTTTTCTTTAAATAATTTTGGTGATAAGTCTCTGCTGAAAAATAATTATTTAATAAATCAACTTCAATGACTACTTTTTGGGAGTGTTTTTTTTGCAAGTCATTTAAAGATTTTAAAATAGCCTTCTTATCATTAATATCAGTGTAGTAAATACCAGTACGGTAC
>JBOFNA010000175.1:0-9605 GCA_051658665.1 Oscillospiraceae bacterium | reverse complement strand
CATTATAACTTTTTGCGTCTTCAGGTGTCATGTGTATATGCCTTTTAGCTATAATTACACCTTCTTTTAACTCTACTTTACCTTTAGGTCCCACTAATATACAATTACCTGACCCTTTAATATTACCAGAGTCTCTAATTGGTGCTACAATACCAATACTTCTTGCATCAGTTAATGAAAGTTCAACTTGTGTTTCAGGTCTTATAGGTCCTAGTATAGAAACACTTTCTATCTCTTTCTTAGTCCCAACTACAGTTAATCTTTCTTGCGCTGCATATTGTCCTGGTTGTGATAGGTCTTTTTTATGTGTTAAAGTAGCTCCTTCTCCAAACAATATCTCTAAATGCTCTTTAGTTAAGTGTATATGTCTTGCAGATGTTTCTACTAATATTTTGTTCATATAATTAAATCTCCTAATTTATATTTGGTTATAATCTTTAGTTTATTTTAACATATAGATATAGAATATTCAATAATTTTGTGTCAAATTTCATATAAGTTAATACAATAAAAATATATAAAATTTTTGCTAAGGAGAAGTTTATGATTACAAAAGATAACAAACTACAATTTTTTTCTGGTGCTAACAGCTCCAAAGGATTTATAAATAATTTTCTTCAGTTTTACACATACAAAGAAGGCTATAACTGTTACATAATAAAAGCTGGTCCTGGTTGCGGTAAATCTACAATGATGAAAAAAATAGGACAAAAATTATTAGATAAAGGATTTAAGGTGTATCATTTCCCTTGTACAGCAGACCCTAACTCTTTGGATTGTGTGTTTTGTCCAGAGTTAAAGTTTGTTATTGCAGACGGTACAGCACCACATATTACTAACCCTAAATAGAAGTAAAATTAATATACTTAAAGTAATTAACTTGAAACGTAAAAAGTATTTATATATTAACATAAAAAATAAAATATCTTGTTAAATACTATATATAATTAAATCTACTCTCTTTAAAACATAAAATGATATTATAGCAATATCAATAATCCTTAATTATAATATTACAACTTAAAACTTCACTAAATATAATACTATAAATTAATTTTTTCCTTATATTTAATTATTTTTCAAATTATTATAATTCAAATCCTATTAACCATATTAACTTTTATTAAGTTTATCTAAAATCATTAAGTTTTAAAATATGCACTAATCTATAAACTAAATCTATAAACGCAAAAAAGAGAGGGCTAATTAAAGCCCTCTCTTTTTATTTAACTTTATCCTCCTAAATAGTCTTTATAATCAAAAAACAATATATATAATATGCACTATTAATTATAAATTTTACAGTTACTTAAATAACCAGGCCATTTCTATGGATATAACCAACATTAGCTATCGCATACCAACCGTCATTAGTTACACCGTTATATTGTAAAACTGTGCCTCCTGACACCACTTTTACAACTTTTCCGCTATTAGACGGAGTTTGTCTTATGTTCCATTTGCCTTTTTTAACTGTTACATTAACAGCTCCACTGTTACCGTTTGGCGTAAGGTCTGTTGGTGGTTGTGTTGGTTGTATTGGTTGCGTCACTATAGGAGTTTTTTCGGTTTCATTATTAGGTTTAAACCCACTTGCAATAACAATTGCATTTGCCATTGTTTGCGCCATTTCATTTATATTTTTATCAAATATATCGTTTTCACTGTCGTTACTTATAAACCCTACTTCAAATAATCCACTTACCATTTTGCTGTTTCTATTTATATAAAAATCCCCTTTGTTTCCTGGCATGCCTTTTTTTACACCGCGGTTTTTATAGTAAACTGCTAAACTATTGTTTATTGTTTCTGCCCACTTTAATGTACTATCTAAAGCGTTATTTACTACCCATGTTTCTACTCCTACTGCTGTTGATGATGCCGCATTCCTATGTATCGATAAATAATAGTCTGCTTTTAAATTGTTTGCTTTTTTTACTCTATCTTCTAAAGTTTCAAAAACATCATTTGTTCTACTATAATAAACTTCTACACCTTTTAAACTTAACTCTTGCCCTATTTTAATCGTTAAATTTAAGACGTCGTTTTTTTCATACCTACTACCTTTTACTGCTCCTGCGTCTTTTCCTCCATGTCCTGCATCTAAATATATTCTCATATAATCTTCTCCTATTTATTGTTTTTTGTTTCTTTCTTATTTCTTAACTGTAAAAGCACATCTTTAATATTTTCTGGTATCGGTAAAAACTCAGCTGCATTTTCAAGTAACGATATGCTTTCATTTGATATATAAAAAAGTACTGTTATATCCCTAAGTGGTATAACAGCACCTGTAATTACGTCTACTTGAACAGCCATTGCGACTATTACAAATATAAATATTTTCTTGAAAATTCCTTTAAATCCAATTTCACTTGATAACTTTTTATTATATATAGCTTTTAAAATACCAGTTAAATAATCTAAACCTACAAAAAATATTAACCCCTCAATTAAGATATCTACTCCCCCTAAATACCCCGACATTATACCCCCTAATAAAGCAATCGCTATACTTACATTGTTGAAAATTTTCTCCATTTATAACCTCTTTATTCTATTTATTAATACCCCATAAACTTAAAACACTTGTTAAGTAAGGCTCTTTTAAATCTCTTTTTAAATCTTCTATATCTAAGACATCTTCTTTAACGTAATTTCTTCTTTGTGGTGCTCCTATTTGCTCTTTTTCTTCATTTTCATTTAATATGTATTTCGTCTTAATTACTGAAACATTTTCATCACTCAAGGCATCTAAGACTATATCTTCTATTATCTCTAAAGTTGTTTTTGTCATGCTCTGCTCCTTTTTAATTTTACTTTGTACTATAAATAATAGTACCACCTAAAATAATGTTGTTACTTAAATATTCACCAAGAATATTACCAATAATGTTATTATCTTTTCTTTGCTGTTTAAACCTAAATTGACTATCCCCACTATATCGTATACTTACACCAGTGGTTTCACTTAAATGAAAGTTAAACCCGATATACTCAGTTATACTGCCTGTCATAATAGATGCCTCATCCACATAAAAAGGCAACCCTTTTATTTGCAAATTACCTGCCTTAGGCGGATTTGATGGGCTTATTTCAATTTGAAATTCACAAATAACAGTGTTATGAATTTTAGTGTATTTACCCCTTCTTTTTGTGTGTACCCCCACTAAATCTGACATATTATGAAAGGTTAAAATTGGTATCCATACCCCTGTTTCTGCTAGCGTATAATCTCTGTTTTTATTTGCAGATATTAAGTTGCCTTTATTGGTTTTCACTAAACTATTTTCACTTGCTACCGCTTTATTTTGCTTTATATTATCTAGTTGAAATAACGCATTATCTATTTTATCACTATTATAATTATGTATATCAATATCATAATAATCTTCTTGATATGGTTTCTTAAGTTTTAAATTTTCAGTCATTTCCATATATTATCATACCTTCTTTAATCTTTAAATGTTTCATGTCCGCTAAATAACTATTTTTATATTTTGATACTTTTTCATTTGTATTATAAATTACAGTTAAATCAATAACTAAATTACAAGGTAAAATTCTATTTAAAAAATCATACACCTCATTAAATTTAAGTTTATTATACAAATGCAATTTTATTTCTAAAATATATTCACCATAGTTTAACTTTATAATATATCCATTAACACCAACTAAGTTATTCAAAAATCCTCTAACTACTTTTTCTGTAAAAGGGGGCTTTTCTTTAAATTTTGTACCTATTGTAAACCTTCTAAAATCCAAATCATTTACATTTTTACTTTGAGTTTTATAAATATCTTCCCATTTCCCCAATGTTTGGTGAGATGCGCTATAAATATTGTACTGATTCTCCAAATCATATAAATCATCAACTAATTTATCAAAAACATCATCTAAAGCAGTTATTAAATAATCAATATCTTTTACACTAGAAACAACATTTGAAAAAAAATCTCTAACACTATATTTCTGAATCAACAAAATCACCTCTTAATGCTATTAAATTTTTCTGTAAAACAATATTTTTATTTAACCCATTTAACCTTGTGTCAAATACATCGATTATACCCTCCATAGATAGTAGCCTACTTTCAATATGACTAATTCTAAACACTAAATTATCTTCATAGGTAAAATTGCTATTTATTTCTAAAAAATAATCATCAATTAAAGACTTAATATAAGGTTCTAAATTATTAAAACTCCAGCCTTTTTTATAAGTTATTTTAGTTTTTATATTAATAACAAAGTTTTCAGCACCTTCAACTAAAACTCTATGTCCAATTGGTGCAAGTCCATCTCCTTTACCTTCTTTATCTAAAGGGTCTACTTTATTTTGAACTTTAAGAACAAGGTCTTTACTAGGCACCGAGAAGTTATTATCCAAAACAACTATTCTAACCGTCCCCCCACCATTAAAACAAGGCTCAACCCTTACAGCAGAAACTCCGTCAATATTTAAAACAAAGTTTTTGTAATCCGCAATATTACCGCTAAAACTAGGTGTATTAACATATGTTTTAAATCTATTTTTCAGACTTTCATCGCTTTCTTCATCACTACCATAAAGAATTATATCTTCTAAATAAACTTTATTTAAAAATTTTATATATTGTGTTGTTGACAATTGTCCGAAAAATTTATTTCCAATAATACCATCTTGTTCACACTGTATTTCAAAATTTCCTATTGATATTTTTTCAATAACTTTATAAAATATATCATTTGCAAAAAACCTTGTCCCAAGTTCTACATCCATTAAATTATTATCATAATCATAAAACTTTGCACACCTTAAAGATTTAGTCGCCTTTTTTCTATAAACACCAAACTGTTCTGTAACTTTATCTAAATATTCTCCCACAGATGTTTCAACAAACCCTAAATTATATATATTGTATAACTCATGATAAAATCTTGACAATTCAAAGCAAAAAGGAGCTAAAACTGTAAAAATAAGGCTTCCTGGTCTTTTATCAATATCATCTGGTATTTTATCTAAAATATTTTGTATAATATTTTCATAAGTTAATAGTTTAATTATAAAATCACCTCCAAGTCTGTATTAAAATTAAATTGTCCATTTTCCCAAACAACTCTAAAATCTATATTTACAATTTCATTTAAAACCTTAAACCTAAAATCTTTCACATCAATAACTCTATCATCATTTAATAATGCATCTTTTATTAAAGATGGTGCCATAAGTTTAATATAATTTATATCTCTACCAATAAGGCTATTTAATTTATTACCATAGTTTACGCCAAACATTTCGTACAAATCTTTATCAGTATTTAAAATTAAAAAAATTGCCTGTTTCAATGCGTACTCATCATCACAAAACCCATCTATAAAAGAAAGGTTTTTATTTATACTAAAAGTTTTATTACTTCGCTTATATACATCTTTTGCTATATTTTGTGGTAAAAAACTAATAATCTACACCTCCTAAAAGATAAAAAGATTGTTTTAAAGATAAAATTAAAACTGTATCTTTTTCACTTAAACCTTTTAACGAATTTTTTATAACTATTAAATTTTCTTTTTTCAAAATAATATTTTGCCCGATTTCTACTTCTAAAGGTAATAAAGATGTAATATTACCATAAAAAATATTAATATCTAAAACATCATCAACGCAATTCACAATAACTTCTTTTAATATATCAATTAACATTCGTTCCCCCTACAAGTGTGACCATAACAAAGACATTTCACAAAAATAGCTGCCATTTTTAAAAATATAATTAATTTCATCAATTATAAAAAAACCAGTAATACCAGCATCATTTATAACTACTTTAACGGTCATACCAATAAAATAAAATGTATCTGCGAAGCATTTTATTTTCAAAAGACTATTTTCAATTGTTTTATTGTTATACAAAATGTCTATTTGTCTATTTATTTCACCATTTGTAATTTTATCATTGACCTTTTTATAATATTGTAAGGTACCAATTTGTTTTTGAGATTGTTTATTTTCTTTAATAAAAACATCCTTAATACCATTTTTAATATTTTCTCTTACAAATTTAAAAGTATTAAATGTACCCTTAATAATATCCTTACTAAAAGAGTACTCTATTAAATTATCTCCTTGAGTTATAGCATATTTAGAAGTAAATAAGTAACAGTCTCTAAAGTACAATTTTCCATTAAAATCATAAAAAACGTAGTTTCTCCCTGTATAGTCTTTTGTGTAATTTATACACCTATTAATCATATCTAGATATGTAGTATTATTAAATACTAATCCGTTAATATTAATGTTTTCATTTTCAATATACCCAATATCAAACAATTTATCTCTACATATGTTAAAAATAAAGCTAGAGATAGTATAATTATCAACAATCATACTATCTCTATAAAATAAATATTTAAGTCTATCAAAAGCGGTACAGTATAAAACACCATTTTTTAAATATGATTTAAAAATAAATCCATTAAATATATGATTTTTATTTATAGATAAAATAACATTACTACCTTGTTGTATGTATAACCCATCAAATAAAAATGAAAAATTAAAAATAGCAGAAGCTGTATTTCTTTTGTTTTTCACATTTACTTCAATGCAGTCTACTTTAATTTTTCTATTTCCTGTCATAATAAAAACATCTACATCTACCATGGTATTTTAAGCACCTGCCCAACATAAATCAACCTAGGATTTTTAATATTATTTAAATTAGCAATTTCCATATATCTAGACCCTGACCCCAAATATTTAGCGCTTAACCCCCATAGTGAATTTCCTCTTATTACTTTATGTGTTCTATAACTTTGATTAGTATTAATTGGATTGGTATTATGTGAGTACTGTAAATATGGATAGTTATCAACATATTTAACATTAGATTTTCTATATTGTTTTAAAACTAAATTATAATAAACATCACCATTCTCCATAGCTCTTTCACCAAAACTAAAACTATCAATAACTACATTAAAACTTTTAGGTACAGAATTACCCTTAATAGAAAAATTAATAATATAGTTATTTAAAAAAGCCTCTTCTAAATAATTAATCGCATCCCTTGCATTAATGCTATTATTGTTACTAAAATAATAATCATTATCTGAAAAAAAGCTATTAACCTTAACTACAATAGGTCTACTATTTCCCAACTTCACAACCGACCCTAAAGACATAACTTCAACATCTTTATGCCCACTTTTTAAATAAAAAAATAATTCTTTAGGGTTGATAGGTAAAATCAAATTACCTAAAGATATATAAACCAACGAAGCTCCTCTCTACCATTTATGAAAACCTAAACTAGACATCTCCATTTGCTCTATTAAACTATTTGTCAAAGAATCCATTGATAGATAACAATCATCGTTAAAAACATTTTTATGATGTAAATCATCAGATGTTATGTAATCATTTTTAATATTTTCACCATGACTATTTTTCTTAAAATTCGGTTTAACATAATTTATACAAGCAAAGTTTTTTTTAAAATCAGTTTTAATCTTATATGGTTTTTTATAATTTTGTTCATAATAATCACCAATAAAATAATTTTGTTTTTCTTCAACTTTATTATTTGAAAAATTATTATAAAATTTTTTATTAATAGTATTATTAAATAAATTATTTTTTGTATTTAAAATCTTTTTATTTAAATATAGTTTATTTAAATCATACCTATGCTTTTGTAAATTATTATTTAAAATTTTATTACTAAAGTTAATATTTTCATGATCTAAATACAACTTTTTTTTAAAACTAAAATTATAATAATTGTGCTTTTTAAATACACCTTTCTTAAATAGAGTATTTTTTTTAAAATAAATATAATTAAAATCAAAAAAATTATTTTTATATCTATTTTGTAATGTTTTAGATAATATACTTAAAAATTCAATATATTTAAAAACAGTTATATCTCATCGCTCCATTCATCTATTTTAACCTTTAAAGCACCTAATAAAAAAGCTTTTTCATTATAAGATAGCTTTAAGGCATCAAAAGGTAAAATATTAAATTCACGCAGGCAATAATACATAAAAGTAAATTCACCACCTGCGTAAATTAGTTTTTTATTTTTTCAGCATCTTTATTAATATCATTGTTAAAACCACAAATTTGCTCAACATTTGAAATTAGCAAGCTAAATTCACCAGCTGTTAACATTGTTTTTAAAAGATTTTTAACACCAATAACACCGTAAGAACTCTGTAAATCTTTGTTTTTAAGGTCTGGGTCAACAATACTTTTAGACACCAAAGTAAGTAAATAATCATCAATATCAATATTTCCATCATTATCTTTCTGACAATTTTTTTTAATATCCATATTAACAAACTCACTAACAGGCTTAATAATAAAGGGGCTTTTAAATCTTTTAGAAACAAAAACCTCTTTAGTTTCAAGAGGCAAAGCGTTATCTAAAAAAAAATTATCTATACTCATTTTTCATTTTCTCCATTTTTTTATTATTAATTTTATTGATATTATAAAAAAAATCTAAAACTGAATCTTCTTCATACTCAACAAAATCATTTTCAATATTACAGTTGTTATAATCTAAAGATTGTTTCAAATTAACTTTTTTAATAAATTTATTAACATTCATTTTAAAAAACAGGGGGATTAAACATCTCTAAAATATCAACATCATCAAATGTAAAACTCATCTGTTCGTCTAAAGACTCCGAGTAAATATCAAAATTGGCCATTACAACACTATCTATATTACAATTTTTAAGTAAAACAGTTTGTTGACCTACGCTACTAGTTGGGTCATTATTAGTAACTTGAATATCAAAGTAAACATCTTTACCACTTTTTATATAGTCAGACATAAGTTTTTTAAATAAAGATGTAACCGAATATATATTCATAGATCCAGTACCCTCAAATCCAGATGTTTTAGATTGCGCCCCTCTCCTTCCTAAAGTTTTTAAAAGAACCTTTTTCTTTTTCGCAATAGCTTTTAAATTTTTAGCATAAAACATTTCTTCAATTATGTCTCCAATTTTAATAAAAGCAACGGCTTCTTGTCCACTTATTATGTCCTTAGCGTGTAAATATCCCATTTTATCTCCTAATCTATATTAATTGTTAAGTAAATTTTTTCCATACTATCTACCGGTTTAATCGATAAATTACAAACAACTGAGTCTAAATCATTGCCAATATTAATCTCAACATCAGTAGTTCCTGTAAAGTCAGTTATAGCACCAATATCCTGTAAACTATTTAAATATTTAACAATGTCACCTTTTAAAAGTAAACGCCCCACATCATTGTTAGAAACCTTGCCAATATAACCATTTAAAAATATTTTTTCAATATACATAGATATATTATCAAGAACTCTCAAAACTCTATTTTTAGAAAAACTATGATTTTTAAGAGCAGAAAAGGATGTAAAAGTATTAATGTCTTTTTCAATAATAACTTTATCATCATACTTAGTAAAAACAATATGTCCATTTCTTAAACTGTCTTCAATTTGAGCATTAGAGTAATAAAAGTCAACATCTACAGCACCATCATAAGTAGTATAAGTATTAGACTGATTAACCTCCGAAGAGGCTGTTAAACCTGCAATATAGCAAGAAGATAAAACATTGTC
>JBOFNA010000174.1:0-13619 GCA_051658665.1 Oscillospiraceae bacterium | reverse complement strand
TTTTGTGTTAAAATACATTGAATTGACAATTATGTAAAATAATGTTAGCATTAAGTTCACACATAATATTATTAACAACTATTTATAAGGGATAAGAATATGAAAACGAAAATCAAAACTTTAACATCAGTCGTTCTGTTAATATCATTATTAGGTATAAGTTTAAATGCCTATGCCAAAGCTGAAGATAATACATCAACATCCTTTGAGGAATCAAATTTATCAACAAGGTCAAGATATGCTAAAATAATTACAGATCATATAAGAGTGTTCCATAACGGCAATTACGGAGCATGGTAAAATCAAATGATAAATATAGAAAACTTAAATAAAGAATATAAAAAAAATGAAATTTTTTCAAATGTTACAGTTAGTTTTCCTAAAGACAAAATAAACTTTATTTTAGGTAAAAACGGAACAGGTAAAACAACCTTATTCAAATGTATATTAAACTTAGAAAATTTTAATGGTACTATAAATATGGGATATACAGAAAATTTAAAAATTTTTTGTATCTATGACGATACTCCATTTTATAAAAATTTAACTGGTTTACAAAATATAGACCTTTTTCAAGATACATATAAAACAAAAAATAAAATTGAACAAAATTTATTACCTAACGAAACTTTAAATAAAAAAGTCAGTTCGTACTCATACGGTCAAAAGAAAAAGCTTGCAATAATAATTGCAGAACTTATAAACCCTGATATTTTATTACTTGATGAGGTTTCAAATGGACTTGACTATGAAACTATTATGTATTTAAAGAAGAATTTAAAAAAGTTTAAAGAAAATAAAACAATTTTAATGACAGGACATCAACTAGATTTTTACGAAGAGTTAGTTGAAAATTTATATTTAATAAAAGATAAAAATATAATACATACAGAAATAGAAAATGAAACGTTAGGTGAAATTTATGAAAAACATATTATCTAGTTTAAAATTCGAAATAAAGCATGGTTTTTTATCAAAACAAATAATCATAGTTTTTTCAATAATTACTTTAATTTCTATAGGTTTTGCATTCTTGGTTAACTCTCAAATTTCTTCTAATATAAATGATTTTAATAAGCTTTACAATGACGTTAAACAAAACCTTAATTTAAATGACAAAGAAATTCAACAATATATTTATGAAGATGTTACATCAAACTCTACATTAAATGATGATGGCTCTATATTATCAAGTATAGACACACCATTAGCTAGCTATAGAGAAAGAGTCGAAGAGTCAATTTATGTTGCTAGCCCAGACTATTTTACTCAAAATATATTAAACAACTCTATATATATAATTTTTCCAATTATCATGTGTGTATTTGCTTCAATGGTTTTAGCAAGGGATTATGAAACAAGCACAATTAAAATAATGTCAATAAATAAAAGTTGGGGCAAAAATTATTTAGGCAAAATCTTATATATTTACATTGTATCTACTATTTTAATAGTATACACTTTAATAATAGGTCATATCGCATCATTGATAATAGAAAATAAAACAATAAAAAACATAGGCTCATCAATATTTAAGCCTTATTCAAAAACAGTAACCTTTAATATAGTTTTAAATGCTATAATAGCACTTTTAATTACATTAACATTTGTTTCAATGATTTCTATGCTCGTTGTTACATTAACAAAAAAGTTTATACCTATAATAGCAGGTTTAGTTTACATTTTAGGGGTACCTGTTTTAGGTAAATTTGATTTGAAGTCTATAATGTTAAATATTTCTAACGAGTACTACCCACAAACTTCTCCTATAGGTACAATAGTAGTAGAAGAATTAAATATTACATTATGTTTTATAATTTTAATTGCAATAATAGTAATATGTAATGTAATATCTATATTTGTATCAGAAAAACAAAGTAAATATATTTAACCTTAAAAAATATTAAAATAAAACATCTAATTTATTATTGTTTAAAAGACTTAATAAATTAGATGTTTTATTTATATATTTGGCTGGGGTAGATAGATTCGAACTATCGGAATGCAGGAGTCAAAGTCCTGACAAATTTCGCCATTTTTATAGTATAATGTAAATAATTATATATAAATGGAGGAAATAAAATGAAATTTCAAGATGTATCAAATCAATGGCTCACCGAAAAAGTATTAGATGTAGAATATATCACTTTTGAAATGTACAATAATAAGGTTAAATCTTTATTAGTTTTTTTTGCTGAAAAAGATATAAAAGATATAACTGCTAAAGAAATACAATCATATCTGAACGATCTATATCTCACAAAAAATTTTGCAAAATCAACAATATCTAAATATAAAATTACAATGAGCCAAATATATAAATATGCAATACTACATAATATACATACTTCCAACCCAGTAGATATAGTCAAAATTCCAAAAAAAGCTTTAGTTAAAAAAGTCACTTCGGCACCATCAACAACAATTGATGTAATTATTCAAAAAAAAGATAATGAATTTGGATTTTTTCCATTTTTTATATATTTAACGGGATTAAGAGTGAGCGAGGCATTAGCCGTACAATGGGAAGATATAGATTTGGATATTAATGTCATTAAAGTATCAAAAGCAGTCAGATTTAAGGGCAATAACCCTGTCATTTCGAACGGTTTAAAAAATGGTGATAGATATAGGTTTATCCCAATTCCTGATATGTTAGTTTCGGAGTTACAACAGAAAAAATATAAAGACGGTTTGCTTTTTAAAAATGAAATAGGAACTCCCCTAACTAAATCTCAATTTTCTAAACGATGGAAAAAATATATAACATTAAACGAAATACAAATATCTCCTCATCAATTACGACACAATCACGCAAGCAATTTGTATAATGCTGGGGTAGACCCAAAATCTGCTCAAAAAATATTAGGACATCGAGATATTACAGTAACATTAAAAACTTATACAGATTTATCTTACGAATTCGAAAGGATAAATATAGATAAATATAATAATTTTATCAATAAAAAGTTCAATAATGAAAACTATAAATAATTCATCACTTGCTTTAAGGAGGCTAATAATGAAAAAACCAAAAATAATCGCAATTGCTAACCAAAAAGGAGGGGTTGGTAAAACAACAACTGCCGTTAATTTAGTAGCTGGACTAAATAAGAAAAATAAGAAAAGCTTACTTATAGACCTAGACCCACAAGCTAATGCTAGTAAATATTTAGGATATGATAATAATAGTATATATCCTATAAATGTACTATTTGACTCTATGACACACGATTATAAGATTGATTTTAATAAAGTAATTATAACAAATGGTGAAAATATTGAATACATTCCCTCTTGTATCAAATTATCAAGTGCAGAAATTAGCTTGCTTAATGAAATGAGCAGAGAAAGTGTTCTTAAAAATCTATTGTCAAATTCTTTTTTTGAGCAATATGAATATATCATTATAGATTGTTTACCCTCGTTAGGAATATTAATGTTAAATGCTTTAACTTGTGCTGATAGTGTATTGATACCAGTACAGGCTGAATATTTTGCATTGGATGGTTTAAATGATTTTATTAATACTTTTTCAATGGTAAAGAAAAAGCTTAATCATAGACTTGAAATCGAGGGTATACTAGTAACAATGACAAATGATACGAATATGAGTAAGGAAGTTGAAAGTCAACTGCGAAAAAATTTCAATAATAAAGTATTTGTTACTTCTATCAGAAATTTAGTAGAAGCAACAAATTCTACATATATAAAAAAAACAATGGTCAATGAAAAAAATAGCAGAATTGGAAAACAATATATTAATATAGCAAATGAAATTATCAATAATGAATTAAGGAGAGAGATATGAAAATTAATTTAGAACATAAAAACCTTAATAGCGAAAAAGCTTTTGATGATATGTTTGGTATAAATAATAATTTAGTTACATATATTAGAGCTGATGAATTAGATGTAATAAAAAATCAACCATTTAAACCCTATCCAAAAGAAAAACTAATTGAATTATCAGATGATATAGAGAAAAATGGTTTGCTCTCTCCCCTAGTTGTTAGACACATCAACAATCGTTATCAAATACTTTCAGGAAGAAACCGATATAATGCTTGTATTTTAAAAAACATAGTAGATATACCTTGTATTGTAAAAGACGTAGATGACAATATAGCCGACTTAATTTTAGTCAATAGTAATCTAAATCAAAGGCACGAACTATTGCACAGCGAAAAAGCTTTTGCATATAAGATGCAATTAAATTGTATTAAAAAGCAAGGTGTCCCATTGGAACCCCTTACTTCTAAAATGAAATCAAGAGATATTTTGTCAAAAAAAACAAGTCAAAGTAATACACAAATACAACGTTATATAAGACTTACATATTTAATTGAGCCACTCCTAAATAGAGTTGATAAAAAAAACCTTTCTTTTCGTTCAGGTGTAAATATAAGCTATTTAAGCAAAACAGAGCAATATATATTAGAACAATATATATTGGAAAGCAATCAAGAAATTTCAATTTTTCAATCTGATTCACTAAAAAAATCGTCAAAAGAAAAAGAACTTACATATGAAAATATTAATTTAATTTTCAACCCAGAAAAAATTAAAAAAGAAAAAAAGAAAAAAGAATTTATAAAAATTAAAACATCTGATATTCAAGATTATATTGAAGATATCAAAGAAACTGAACTTGAAGAATTTATTATATTTTGTATTAAAAACCATAGGTGTTCCAATGGGACACCTTAGTTTTAAAATAAAATCAAGAAATATTTTAAGAATAGAAATATTTTTATATATTATTATTATTATAACTACTATTTATATTTTTAAAATCTATAAAGAATTTAACCATAACACAACTATCAATAATCATTTTATTACGAACGTTGAAAAAGACGAAGAAAAAGAAAATATAATAAGTATCTTACAAAAAGAAAATAAAGATATAAAGGCAGTAGTAAACATACCAAATACTAGTATAAACTACCCAATACTACAAACTAACAATAATCATAAATATTTAAATTATAATTATATAAATCAAAAATCAAAATATGGCTCATTATTTTTTGACTATCGTAATAACCTTGATAAAGAAAATCAAAATATTATTATATATGGACATAATACCAAAGATGGACAAATGTTTTCAGATTTACTTAAGTTTAAAGATAAAAAATTTAAAAATAACAATAAAATTATTCATCTAGAAACGGCTAACAAAAAAACAAATTATAAAATAATAAAAACTTATATAATTACCTCAGACAGTGAGTATTACGACATTATTAATAATATATATAATGTGACTAATAATAAAATTACATTAATTACTTGTGATTACGCAATTAAAGGAAATAAAGGTAGATTTATTGTAGTTGCAGAAGAAATATAAAATGACTATATACTTTTTAAAGTATATAGTCATTTATTTATATTTAGTAATTTTTAATGATTTAACAGATTTAAAAAAGGATTATTAAACAGTAACACCATATTGACTAATGACATAATTTGTCATATAATAAACAAATAAAGATAATGTGTTACATTCCATACGGCTTACGGTTAGCCACTCTCTTATAATAAACGGGTGAATTTATGTAATTAATATTATTACTGATGATGCTAATAGTATTTTAGAAAATGTCAATAGTTTTAAAAACATATAACATTAATTTAAAGGAGTATTATTATGAAAACTAGAAAAACTATAAGTCTAACTGTTGTTAGCTTTATGTTTATTTATTTTTTATCGGGCTGTAATTTTATAGGTAAAGCGAGTTTAAATATAAACGAAGCTGAAGTTAGTGTGAAATTTGGAGAACGAGTTACATTAAAAGTAGATAAAATTAACGCAGATGACTATACAATTAGGTACGAAAGTAAAGATACAAATATTGCAACTGTAGATAATGACGGAGTAGTTACAGGTGTAATTGTTGGCACAACAGATATAGAAGTTTTTTTAAATAATGATACTGAAAAAATAAACACACAAACTATAAAAGTTAATGTACTAGATAACCCAGAGCTTACGGCACAAATTGAGGTCGAAAGGTTAGCACAAGAAAAGGCAGAAGCCGAGCGTGTTGAAGCTGAAAGGTTGGCACAAGAAAAAGCAGAAGCAGAACGTGTTGAAGCTGAAAGGTTAGCAAACGAAAAAAAGCAACAATCTAAGCCTAATGTAAACAATAAACCTAATACTAACAATAGCACTAATAAACCACAAGCTAATAATAACAGCACTACACCACCAGTTACACCACCAAACCAAGGTGGTTGGACATTAACAAAGTCAGAAGTTGACAAAATGATAGCTAATGCAAAGTCTTACGGCGTAAACAAAGGTTTGAGGTGGGAACCTAGCTTAGATATTGTAGGGAGTTATGGGGGCAGTGGAACTAAAGATACAAATAAAATATCAAATACTTATCAACGTTCAAAAGATTATGTTGAACAAACTTTAAAAGGCTCTGTAGATAGCTATATTAAAGGCTACAATATTAAAGCTTTTTATGTCGGGGTAACAGATAAAGGTAATGGACATTGGGTGATGATAGTGTATTATGGTTAAGATAAATATAATTAAATTTAAAGAACACTTTAAAAGTGTTCTTTTTTTATTTTAAAGGGGTGATTTAAATATGTAGTAAAAAAATAAATATTATATATCAAAAAAAGGAGGAGTATAGAAAATTGAATTTTAAGAGGTATAGAAAACATCCGAAAAGTTTGTTTTCTATTTTTTTATGCCTTATTATTTTTCTTACAACCACTCAAAACATAATAACAGTTAAATCTAATAAGTCTAAATGGGATGGAGTAATATACCCTGTAGATGATTTTTTATTGCCTGATATACAAAACGAGGTATTACTTGGACGTAGTGTACCAGTAAATGTAATGTGGTTAAATGGTGGAGCTAACAATAACAGGTACGACTTTAGACCTTATGGCACCCAAATTCCACCCCCTTTTAGAGGTTATTTTGGACAGTTTGAGTATTTGTTGTCAACTGGTCAACCTTTGTACTGTGTAGAGTGGGGAAAGCCAGCAGGCAACAATGGTGCCGGACATAACAGAGTTACTGACTTTTCACAGCTAAGTGAGTTTAAACGAGATAGACTTAAAGAAGCATTACTTTACGGGTTTAATGGTACTCCTATTCACGGAGGACATTGGCAAAGTGAGTATAAAGCGACTCAAGCAATAATATGGCTCATAGTTCAAGACCAGTTCAACGCAGGTCAAGAGCAAATGCTAATAGATATAATATTAAACACAGATACCCATGCTAAAAATGTATATAACTATATTAAAAGCAAAATATCCACCCATACAATAATACCAAGTTTCGCTGACTATAATTCGAATACTGCTCCTAATTATGATATGCATTGGGTAGTAGAGGGTGGTGTTGGTAGATACAGAGCAATATTAACAGATACTAATAATGTAATAGGTGAGTTTTTAGGAAGTTTAGTACCTGCATTAAATGCCCAAGGGTTTATGACGAGAATTGAAAATGGAAACCAGTTAATAATTGATAGTGTAGATATAAAAAATGGCAATATAATACAAAGCCATAAAAATTTGACTGAAAACACACCTAATTTAGTTTTTTATCAGCCAGCAGTTGCTGCTAATCAATGGAAAGTTGGTACTGATGGTTTATCTGACCCTGTAAGGTCTTTTTTTAGTTTACGTACCCGAAATATTGGAAATTTAAACATAATCAAAACTAGTGAAGATGGTGTTGTAGCTGGTTTAAGGTTTAATGTAACTAATAATGTTGACTATAACCAAGTACATACAACTGATGTAAGAGGTAACATTAACATTTCTAGTGTAAAAACTGGCTTATATACAGTAACTGAGGTAAACACACCAGACAGGTATGTACAGCCGCAAAGTCAAACTTTAATGGTTAACCATAATGCAACAACTACATTTCGGTTTAATAATGTAATAAAAAAAGGAAGAGCAGAGTTAACAAAAACAGATGATATATCGTCTAATAGATTAAGAGGTGCTGTTTTCGGGTTATACCGTACTGATACTAATGTAAAAATTAATGAATACACAACTAATAACAATGGTACATTTATGACCCATATATATAATTATGGCGAAAGACTTTATTTAAAAGAGATAAAAGCACCTAATGGTTACACTCTTAACGCTAATCAATATCATTTTACAGTTACTTCACATAATCAAGTAATACCAATTGTTGTAAGAAACAAAAAGCAAATGGGACGTATAAACATTGCTAAAGTAGATGATGACAGTAATATATCATTGTCTGGTGCTGAGTATGATATTATAGCAAAAGAAGATATAATAACACCTGATGGAGTATTACAATACAGAAAAGATGATATAGTCGACAGTGTAACCACTAGTGCTAGTGGTAATATCTTATCTTCCCCACTATTTTTAGGAAAATATAAAATTGTGGAAAGAAAAGCACCCAACGGATATGTGCTTGACACAACTGTTTTTGATCTAGAAATTATATACTCAGCTCAAACAGTAGATATAGTCACTATGCCAATTGTTGTAAGAAACAAAAAGCAAGTGGGACAAATAATAATAGACCTATGGGGCGAAAAACTAGTTGATTGGCAAAAACCAATGACTAGAGCATTTACTACATCAGATATATATAAGCCTGTATATCAACTAGATAAATTGCAAGGTGGAATATACGAAGTTATAGCCAAAGAAGATATAATAACACCTGACGGTATTACACAACACAGAAAAGGTAGTATCGTAGAAACTTTAACGACAGATATAAAAGGTAATATCATATCTTCCCCATTATTTTTGGGTAAGTATAAAGTTGTGCAAACAATAGCACCTGTGGGATATTTTTTGTCTGCGATAGAGTTTGAGATAGAGTTGAGTTTCACAACACAAAATGAAGAAGTAAATTTTGTCTATTTAAAAAATGAAAACATTAGACAAAAAACAAAAACATCAACATTTAAAAGCATAGAAGAAAATGAAATATACCCTAATAAAGAAATATATAAAGATATTAAATTTGGAGTTTTTAATGTAAATCAAACTCTAAATTTAAAAGAAAATAGCCTAGTTGATATAATATATATTGATGATATATTAGAGGGGTACAGTAATACTGACTTTCCGTTTGGCGAGTATTATATTAAAGAGATTGAAACCCACGAAAGCTTAATTTTAAACGAAAATCAATATAATTTTACTTTTAGACCCCTCCCCCAAACCATACCTTTTATATTTATAGATATAAATAATGGTACCCCTATTCATAACCCTTTAAAAAGGGGAAAAATTGAAATCAATAAAACTAGTGATTTACCAACAGAAATTTTAGAGCAAGGCTATGTAAATAAAAGTTTAGAGGGTGCTAAATTTACAATATACAAAAAAACAAATGATGTTAAACTTGAAGAAGTAGAAGTTTTAATAACTGACAAAAAAGGTTTTACAGAAAGTTCTCTTTTGCCTTATGGTGAATATATTTTACGCGAAACCAAGGCACCAGATGGATATATCTTATTAAATGAAGAACATAGTTTTAATATTAATGAAAATGATACAATAATAAAATTTGATATTAAAAATAAAGTAATAAAAGCAAATGTTATAATTAACAAAAAAGATGAAAGTGGTAAGTTTTTAGATGGTGCTGTTTTTGGATTATATACAAAAGAAAACCTATTAATAAATGAGGTAGCAACACAATATGGAGTAGCTATTATAAATAATGTAGTGTATGGAGATTATTATATTAAAGAGTTAGTTGCACCTAATGGATATTTGAAATCTAGTGATAAATATTATTTTTCTGTTGGTGATGAAGAACAAAATATTGAAATAAATATAATAAATAATAAAATTATTCTACCAAATGAAAAGCCTCCGTATACAGGTACTGATAGTAATTTATTTATATTTTTTATTATATTTATAATTTCGGTATTATTACTATCTTTAAAGTTAATTAAAAAACATAAAAACTAGTTAAACTAGTTTTTATTATTTGAAAGGATAAAAAAAGTGGAAATAAAAGCATACGTAAACTTATTTGAAAAAGGAAATATTAAAGCATTAGCAAGTATTATAATTGATGATATGTTTAGAGTTAACAACATTAAAATTTTAGAGTCTGAAAAAGGTTTGTATGTTGCTTATCCTAATTACAAAAGTAAAGATAAAGATGGTGTCGAAGAATATAAAGATATATGTAACCCGATAAGTAAAGAGAGTCGAAATTTGATTAAAGACAAAATATTGTCGTCATATGCTCAACAACAATATCATTATATAAATAAAGATAATAAACATAAAAAATCAGATGATGTAGAAGAAAGATTTTTAGACGATAACGAGCCTGATTTAAACAGAGAAAAAGAAATTAAACATACTGAAAATTTAGAAGAAAAAATAGAAAATGCAAAACAAAAATCTTTTAGTGTAACAAATAATAATAAAATAAATTTAATGAATAAGGAGTTGTAATATGCTATCCGATGATGTAGTTAGCCTTAGTTTTACATTAGTAGATAAAGGAGTAGAGGTAACAAGTAAAGTAATTTTATCAATATTAGCACGTGCATATATAAATAAAGGTGCAAATAAAGATTGTATTGTGCATGGTGAACAAACAATTAAAAATTTAAATGCTCAAAATTTAGCGTTAGATAGTATACCAATAGAAAACAGAGATATTAAAAAAATAAGAAAAGAACTTAAAGAGTATGGACTTGATTTTGCAGTAAAACAAAGCAAAATAGATATTAATAAATATTATATATATTTTAAGGGTAAAGATATAAACAGAGTTGAAACAGCATTAAAAGAGTATATTGGAAAAGAAATTAATATGGATACAAGAAAAGATAAGAGTATAGAAGATACAAAAAAGCAAACTATAAATGAGCAGATAAAAAAGGTTAAGGTAGAAAAAAATGAGCAGGTAAAAAATGAGTCAGTTAAAAAAACAAAAAAATTAGAAAGGTAAAATAAAAATGAGCAAAAGTAATACTAAGTTATTTTTGTTTTTTAGTGTGGTTATATCTTTACTTATGTTTTATCTAACTAATAGGACTAGCTACATATATAACCTGTTAAATGACGAGTCAGTTGCTATATTAAAATTAAATATAGCTATGGGTAGAGTGTTTAATGATATTAGGCAGACACCACTTTTTATTGATACGACTAAAAGCTCGATATTAATGGGTTTAATAGGTTTTATATTAATATGGTTAATATATTTATATAACCTTTTTACTTATAAAAAATATATGCATGGTATTGAATATGGCTCATCTCAATGGGGTACAATCAAAGACATTGAACCTTATATTGACCAAAATAATGAAAATAATACTATATTAACTAAAACTGAGAGCATATCAATTGATACAAGAAAAACAAAAAGAAATAATAATGTAATAGTAGTAGGTGGGTCTGGGTCTGGTAAAACAAGAATGTTTATAAAGCCTAATTTAATGCAGACAAACTCATCTTATATAATGACAGACCCTAAAGGGACAGTATTATTAGAAACTGGAGATATGTTTCGTAAAGCCGGCTATAAAATTAAAGTATTTAACTTAGTAGATATGTCTAAAAGTGATAGATATAACTTATTTAATTATATTGAAAATGAAGAAGATATACTGTCAGCAATAACAACGTTAGTTGATAATACAAATGCAAAAAACCATAAAAGCGATTTTTGGGAAAAAGCTGAAAAATTATTATTACAGGCAATTTTTTCATATATTATTACAGAATGTTTAGAAGAAGAAAAAAACATGAATACTGTAATGAAATTATTGTTATTAGCAGAAGTTAAAGAAGATGATGAAAATTATAGTAGTCCATTAGATATATTATTTTTAGAGCTTGAAAGTAAGTATAATGAACATTTTGCAGTGTCTCAATATAAACTTTATAAACAAGCTGCAGGTAAATCTGCTAAAAGCATATTAATAAGTATTGGTGCAAGGTTATCGCCTTTTAATATATCTTCAATTAAAAAGTTAGTAGAAGAAGATGATTTAAATTTAAAAAATATAGTTAAAGAAAAAACAATTTTATATGTTATTATTTCAGATAATAATAATACTTATAATTTTTTAGTATCAATGATGTATCAACAATTATTTCAGACTTTAACGTACATTGCAGATACTGAGCATGATGGTTTTTTACCTATTCCAGTTAATATAAAGTTAGATGAGTTTGCAAATACAGGCAAAGTACCATTATTCATTGAACTTTTAGCTACTTGTAGAAGTAGAAATATTAGTATACATATTATATTACAAAGTATATCACAGCTAAAATCTATGTATAAAGATGATTGGGAGGGTATTATATCAAACTGTGATACTTTTTTATATTTAGGTGGTAACGAAGCAAGCACACATAAATTTATATCAGAAAAATGCGGAAAAACTACTATAGATAATATGAATATAAATGAAACTAAAGGTCAAACAGGTAGTTATACTATGAATAATCAAAATTTAGGTAGAGATATAATAATGACTGACGAAGTGGGACGCATGCCTAACGATAAATGTATACTACATATTAGAGGGTGTAATTGTTTTTATAGTGATAAGTATGATATTACACAACATAAAAACTATAAGTTGTTATCAGATTATGATAATAATAACACATACAAATATATACCAAAAAGGCAAAAAGAGGATTTAGAATTTTTTAAAAATGTAAATAAAATCAAAAATATAGAAATAGGTACTGAACTTTTAGAAAAAATATCATTAATGTAAAAAAACAAGCTAATTATTTTAGCTTGTTTTTTATTTTTAAAAGAGTAAAAAATGATTAAAAACAAAAAAATATTAAATATGGATACAAAAAAATATCATTAGCAACAGATAAATCAACAGTAATAAATAAAGAAAATAAGATAGGAGCACAATTATGGATATTAACATGGCATTAGATTTAATTAAAAACTTTGTAACTATAGGTGGTGGTTTGTGGTTAGTATGGGGAGTAGTTGTTTTAGCTGGTGGTCTTAAAGATAAAAATGGTCCAGCTTTACAAGGTGGTATATGGCAGATTGTAGGTGGTGGTATGATAATAGCCGCAGCTCAAATGTTTTTAAACGTGGGTTAATAGATTATGTTTAAAGGATTTATAATTGATGTAATAGAAAATATAATAAATTTGGTTAATAATATAGGAAATGGCATAATTAATCAAACACCAGAGCAATGGAACAAGCTTCTATATGATGGTATGATGCTAATAATGAAAACTGGTGTAATGCCTGTTGCTTATATAGTTTTAGCCTTGTTTTTTTTATTGGAGTTACATTCAGTAGTAACTAAAACAGATAATATGCAAGGAATGATGGGAGTAGAAATTCCAATGAAAATCATTTTTAAAATGATTTTTTGTAAATGGGCAGTAGATAGCACACCGATAATACTTAATTTTATTTATAATATATCAGATACAATAATTAATAATATAAAAGGAGTATTTGGTAGTACTGGAGTCAGCTCTGCTATTGATATTAATGCATTAAAAATGTCTGTAGATAATTTAACTTTTGGTGAAGAAGTAGGCACTATGGGAATATTGATGATTATTAATGTAATAGTGAT
>JBOFNA010000173.1:0-15137 GCA_051658665.1 Oscillospiraceae bacterium | reverse complement strand
TAAAGTTTATATAACATTTTGTTATATAAACTTTTTTCATTATATAAATACTAATAAATGGTATTAAAAACAGTTACTAATTGTATTGACATATATTGTTTAATATGTTACCATGTATTTAAACTATGTTTTATAGTTTAAAATTTAATTTATAATTAGAGTTATTAAATATTGTAAGGAAGAGGTTTTAAAATTATGGTAAAATCACAAAAATTTTATGTATGTGAACATTGTGGAAACATGATAAGTATGATTAAAAATGTTGGAGTACCAATACATTGTTGTGGTAAAAAGATGAATGAATTAGTGCCAAATACAACAGATGCTTCTACAGAGAAACATATTCCTGAAGTTACTATATCAGGCAATAAAGTTGAAGTTGTTGTTGGTAGTGTTATACACCCAATGACAGATGAACATTTAATTGAGTGGATATATTTAGAAACTGAAAAAGGTGGACAAATACTTTCATTAAAATCATCTGACGAACCAAAGGCTACTTTT
This sequence comes from Oscillospiraceae bacterium, assembly GCA_051658665.1. GTDB lineage: Bacteria > Bacillota > Clostridia > Oscillospirales > Ruminococcaceae > JBOFNA01. Next base: position 14,633 of record JBOFNA010000173.1, on the reverse strand, counting down.
ACAATAGAGAATGGTGATAAAGCTGTTGCTTTATATGAATATTGTAATTTACATGGTTTATGGAAAAAAGAAGTTTAATTTTTAAATTATAAAAAGACAAGTAATAAAATTACTTGTCTTTTTATTTTTTCATATTTATTTTTTAATGTAAAATATTTTGGTTTTTAATAAAATTTATAGAGATATACTTATTTAAATATTAATTGTATTATATTATTATTTAGTTTTATATATACTAATATTTTAAAATCAAAATTTATCAAACATTATAATTGGTAAAATATAAAATGGGTTATTATTTGTTACACTATTAAATAAATTTTACCTATAGTAAACTATTTTGCTTTTATAGCTGCCTTTGTTATATAATTGTAAGGTTGATTAAAATGTGGTAAAAAGAAAGTATCTAAAACTTTTAATTTATCTATTGTTAACTCTTCTTGAATAGCTAATGAAAACATATGTATTCCCATAGACATATCATAATAAGATGCCATTTGAGCACCTAATATTACTCTTGTGTTTTTATGATATACTATTTTTATTTTTACAGGATGGTTATCATGTTTAATAAAAATAGGTTTTTGTAAAGATTCATAGAAAGTGGATTCTACATCTATTTCTAATTTTTTTGCTTTCTCTAAGGTTAGACCAGTTGATACCATTTTATAATCCCATATACTTATACCGTTTGAGCCTTGTACACCGAGACTATGCATTTCTGTGCCGCAAACATTGTGTGCTGCTACAGTGCCAGAGCGTATGGCATTAGATGCTAATGCCAAATAATTTGAGTTTTTTATTGAATTATCTAAGATAGTGGAACAATCACCGATTGCATAAACATCTTTTATGTTAGTTTCGTGTTTTGTGTTAGTTTTATATGCCATATTTTTAAATAACTCAATATCTTTTTTACCTAAATTTATATTTGCATAGAAACCTATACATAAAACTACCATATCTGCTTCAAACTCTTGTTTGTCTGTTATAACTTTTTCTGCTTTACCATTTCCTTTTATTTCTATTACTTTTTGATTAAGCTGAATGTTTACACCATTTTCTTTTAAGACATCTTCCATGCCTGCTGTAAAGTCATCATCATAATAATTACAAAGGCACCTGTCAGATACATCTAACAGAGTTACATTTTTATTACATCTTTTAAATGCCTCTGCTAACTCGACTCCAATGTAACCAGCACCTACAACGACTATATTTTGAAATGATGGATTGTCTAATTTTTTTATAACATCTTCTGCATTTTGATACAATTTAACTAATTGTACATTTTCAAGTTCTATCCCTTTTATATTTGGTATTATTGGGGATGAACCTGTAGCTAAAATTATTTTATCGTAGCTTTCAGTAATTTCTTCTCCAGACTTTGATACTGCGTAAACAATTTTATTTTTAAAATCTATTTTTTTAACAGGTGTTTCTATATGAACTTTAGCACCTTTTTTCTCTAATTTTACTTTAGAAGAATAAAACATATCGTCAGGATTATCTATTTGATTACCTATCCATAAGGCCATACCACAGCTTAAAAAGCTTATATTTGAATTTGAATCAAAAACGATAACTTCGTTATCTGGATAATTTTCTAAGATTGTGTTTACTGCACAAGTACCTGCATGATTTGAACCAACTATTATTATTTTACTCATTCACTTTACTCCACTCAATTATTTGTTTTTTATAATATTGTAAACTTAAAGCCCCTTATTAGAAACACTCTAATAGAGACTAATTTATATATATTTAAATAGATAAAGTTATATACTATAGCTATATTTTACAACTTTAATAAATTTTTGTCAATCAAAAATATAATTAAAATTTTGACAAAACCAATTTTATTATATATAATGTTTTAGTATATAATAACTATATATTTACTATATAGTAAAATGTTTTTATTTATAAAATAAAAAAAAAGTAGAGTGATTTTTATTAACTTGCATTATAAATTTGGTATGAGGTCTTTTAAAACTATATTAGCTGTTTTTAGCACGATTTACATCTCTAACTTGTTGGGTCGTGAAGACGTTACAATTGGTTTAATTGCTGCATGTATGACTGTTGGTACAACTGTTGTCGATTCTTTTGAAGATGCTAAAAATAGATTAGGTGGTACATTTATAGGAGCCACTGTTGGGGTGGCTCTTTTTATGGTTAAGCCAGGGGATGGACTATTAATATCATTAGGGGTCGGTGCGATTATTTATCTTTGTAATGTTTTTAGGATTGGTAGAATGATATCAATATCTTGCATGGTTTTTTTTAGTATTATTTTAAGCACTGGTGAGGTAAGACCTATTTATGATGCTATAGATAGGGTTATAGACTCGGGGATAGGTATTATTCTTGCTATTATTATTAATATTATTATTTTTCCACCTAATAAATATAAAGACATTAGACGTTTTAAAAATTTATTTATTGTCAATGCTCAAAATATTATTTATAAATTAGATAATAAACAAGGATTTACTAAAGAGTTAGATATATTAGAAAAGTGTTTTTATAAACTAACATCATATATAGCTATTGAAGAAAATGAATTTAAAATATCTCATAAAAAAGATGTTAAAAGGCTTAAAGTTTATAGCCAAATTTCTTTGTACCGTGATTTGATGGAAAACTTAAAAGACTCATATAAAATTTTAAATGAAATTAGTGAAATTACCGAAGATGATACTAATTTTCAATTGAATAAAGATAATTTGAATATTGTTTTAAATTATCATATTCAAAAAGGTAAAGACGATTATAATCTTTTACAAAATAATGATATCCAAGAAAATTAAACTTTTTCTATAGGTATCATTATTTTTGTTATATAATTTTCTTCATTTTTTTCAAGCCCTGGGTCAACTATACAAAACTCTACGCTATCACCGCATATTTTGTGGTTTTCTTTTTCTATATAACTTATTAAATTGTTATAAGACGTGTCTATTTTATTATAACTACCTTTATGATAGATTACTCCATATAAATTTGACATTATCTCTTTATATTTTTCATCTTTTATTTTAGTCCTTAATATACAAAATGATGTTTTGTGTTTTAAAAAATTTTTATCTGTCAGGTCATTTATATCTATAGTGACGCCAAAGTTGTAATTAAAACTAATTTTTTTATTATGCATATAGTATGCTAATTTTTTGTTTAATATATCTACCGCTTTTAATGAATATGGGTAGTCTACGTTGAAAGAAATGGTATGTATTTTTTTAAGATATTCTATCGAGGGACTTTTATCTTGATTATAATCGTAGCTATTTATAAAACTAAGTTTATCATCTATTTTTTTATTTATTTCAATCAGGTTTTTTATTTTTTTGTCTATTATTTTTTTCTGATCATTGAAAATATTATAAGATAAACTTATATCTCTTTTTTCTAAATATTTTTTTATATCACTTAATGGAACATACATATTTTTTAAAAGCAATATGTTATCTAAAATAAACATGTCTTTTATTGAGTAATATCTATAACCTGTATCGTTATCAACATAAGACGGGATAAGGATATTTTTTTTATGGTAAAATATTAGGGACTGCTTTGATATATTGTGAAGCTTAGCTGTTTCACCTATTGTAAAAAAATTTTTCATAATACCTCTTGACACTATACTTACTATATAGTTTATACTTTCTAATATAACATAGATTTTTTTTTTGTAAAGGATGATATAATTATGAATGTTGATTATAGTGAAGATTTTGGGTTTAAAAAATATATAAAAATTTTAATGCCATCTATATGGACGATGATTTTTGTGTCTTTTTATTCAGTTATTGATAGTTTTTTTGTAGGTAGGTTTGTTAGCTCAGATGCTATGGCGGCTATTAATATTACTATGCCTATTATTAATTTTAATTGGGGAATTGGTATTATGATAGCTGTTGGCTCATCTTCTTATGTTGCTATTAAGCTAGGTGAGGGTAAAAAGGCTGAAGCGGATAATATGTTTACGAAAATGTCTGTTTTTATTTTAATATTAGGGGTTACTTTATCTTTATTGTTTGTTTTGTTTTTAAAACCTATTGTAAAGTTTTTGGGTGCTACTGATATTATTTATAAAGATACCTATACTTATGCTTTTTATATTTGTATTACATCTACTGTTTTACTATTTAAACTTTTTTTTGAATATTATGTAAGAGTAGATGGTAAAAGCAACTTATCTTTAGCGATGTCTTTTGTTGGTCTTTTGCTTAATATTATTTTAGATTATTTATTTGTAGTTGTTTTTAAATTGGGTATTTTAGGAGCATCTATTGCTACTGCTATATCTATTTTTATATCTATGTCTATTGGGTTATTTTACTTTTTATTGGGTAGAAGCAACCTTAAGTTTATTAAAATTAGTAAATTTAAATATTTTTTAAAAGATGATATAAAATTTATTTTAAAGTCTATCATTAATGGGTCATCTGAAATGTTCAATGAAGTTTCGGGCGCTTTCATTATATTTGTATTTAATGGTATTGTTTTAAGGGCTAGTGGTGAAAATGGAGTTGCATCTTTTAGTATTATTATGAATGTTTATTATTTTGTGATTTCTATTTTTTTAGGAATTGCTTTTGGAGCCCAACCTATTTTAAGCTATAACTATGGTGCTGGAAATAAAGAAAAAATGCTTAAATATATTAAGCAGAGCGGTGTTTTGATTTTTGTATTATCTGGAGTAGCATCTTTGTTGAGCTTTTTATTTGCACAAAATATCGCTCAACTATTTGTTGTTGATAATGTAGATGTTGTACAAATGGCAACTGTAGGCATTGAGTTTTTTTCATTAGCTTTTTTGATATTTGGTTTTAATATATTTTTATCTACTATGTACACTGCGGTAGGAAATGGAAAAGTATCTGCTTTTTTGTCATCTTTAAGAAGCTTTTTGTTTGTGTTTGTTTTGGCATATATATTACCTAAGTTTATTGGAATGGATGGTATTTGGCTTTCTATTCCTTTGAGTGAAACTATTTCTATTTTTATATCGCTTATTTATTTCTTTAAATTTAAAAAGCTATATTTATAATTTTTGACTTTTTTTCTTTACAAATTCTTTTTAAATTGTTATAATATATATAATAATTTGTTGGGGTGCTAGAATGGAATCATATAAAATAAAGTTTAAAAATAAAACAAAATTAGATATATGTACATCTTTTCTAGCTATAGCTGTTTTAATGAAAGCATTTGATTTAATTTTTACTGTTGACAGACAATTAATTTTATCTATTTTTATTGGATTTTTTACTTTAACAGGATTTTTTTTAAATGGTTATGTAATTAGAAATTCTAAAATAAAAAAATAGTCTTTGGTATTTAAGCCGTTTGCTTTTTGTGCAAACGGCTTTTTAAAAAGTTTAAAGGGGTTTTAGTATGGTTTTGTTATTTAAAAAAATAAGGCTAATTGATCCTTATTTAGAATGTGACGACAAATTTGATGTGCTTATTAAAGATGGGATAATCAAAGAAATTGGTCAAAACTTGTTTTATAAAAATGCAAAAGTTATAATGGGTAAAAACTTATTAATGACAAGTGGATTTTTGGATATACATGTTCATTTAAGAGACCCAGGGTTTACTTATAAAGAAGATATTTTAACAGGATCTAAAAGTGGTGCTGCTGGTGGCTTTACTGCGCTATGTCCAATGCCTAACACGTATCCGGTTACTGATAATATTAAGACTGTTAATTATATTTTAGATAAGGCTAAAAAGGCGGATTGCAGAATTTATCCTACTGCGGCTATAACAGAAGGTGAGTTGGGGTATCAATTTACAAATTTTAAAGATCTTATAGATGTTGGGGTTGTTGCTTTTACAGATGATGGTAGACCTGTAGAAAACAACTTAATAATGGAAAATGCATTGAAAATAGCAAAAGATAATGATATTTTAGTAATGTCCCATTGTGAAGATTTGAAAATAATAGATGGTGGTATTATAAATAAAGGTGAAGTATCAGAAAGATTAAATGTTAAAGGTATGGATAGAGAGTCTGAAGATAAAATTACAAAAAGAGAAATTGAACTTGCAAAAAAAACAGGGGCAAGATTACATATTTGTCACGTAAGCACTAAGGGAAGTGTACAAGCAATAAGAGATGGGAAGAAGCAAGGTGTAAATGTTACAGGTGAAACATGTCCCCATTATTTTAGTTTGACAGATAAAGCTTTATTAAATGAAGATGCAGACTATAGAATGAACCCGCCATTAAGAGAAGATGACGATTTAGTTGCTATTATAGATGGCTTAAAAGATGGTACTATAGATGCTATTACAACTGATCATGCACCACATAGTTTAGAAGATAAAGAAAACTTTTTACTTGCGCCAAATGGTGTTATTGGATTAGAAACATCTTTTGCAGCTGCTTATACTTATTTGGTTGAAAATGGACATTTAACTTTAAACCAACTAATTAATAAGTTGACTATTAACCCTTATAAAATAATTAATAAAAAGCAAAGTAATATACAAAAAGGCAACTTAGCTGATATAACAGTTATTGACTTAGATGAAAAATGGGTTGTAGATATTGATAAAATGCATTCAAAATCTAAGAATGCTGTTTTTAAAGGTAAAACTTTAAAAAGTAAAGTTATTTATACAATGTGTGATGGTAAGGAAACATTTTCATTAATTTAAGGAGATATGTATGGATTTACTTATTGATAAAATTAAAAAGTTTAATAACCCAACTGTTGTAGGTTTGGACCCTGATATGGATTACATTCCACAGTTTATAAAGAAAAAAAGTTTCGCTTTATTTGGCGAAACATTAGAAGGTGCTGCTGATGCTATTTTTAACTTTAATAAATATATCATAGATAGCATTTTTGATATAGTTCCTGCCATAAAACCTCAATGTGCTTACTATGAAATGTATGGGTATCACGGAGTGAAGGCATTGTATGATACTATTAATTACGCTAAAAATAAAGGTATGTATGTTATAATAGATGGTAAAAGAAATGATATAGGATCAACAATGTTAGCTTACTCAAATGCTTATTTAGGTAAAGTTATGGTTTCTGGTAATGAATTTGAGCCGTTTTCAGGAGATAGCTTAACTGTTAATGGTTACTTAGGTGTAGATAGTATTTATCCTTTAATTGATAATATTAAAAAATATAATAAAACAATATTTTTATTAGTGAAAACATCTAATCCATCATCTTGTGATTTACAAGACATAAGTTTAGGTGATAAAACAATATATCAATTAGTTGGAGATATGTGCCAAAAGTGGGGCAATAATGTTATTGGTAAACATGGTTTTTCTTCAGTGGGTGCTGTAGTTGGTGCAACTTATCCAGATAAGCTTAAAGAGTTAAGAAGTAGGTTAAATGATGTTTTCTTTTTGATACCAGGGTATGGTGCGCAAGGAGGAAGTGCTAAAGATATAAAAAATGCATTTAATAAAGACGGTTTAGGTGCTATTGTTAACTCTTCTAGAGGAATTATTTGTGCTTATAAAAATTTTAGTGATGGAGAGGCTAATTTTGATAAATATATAAGAAACGCCTCCATATATATGCGTGATGACATACTATCTGTTTTGGATTAAATTGGAGGTATTTATGTATACACAAGGTTTGTGCTATGTAACAGATGTTAAAAACTTATCTGAAAACATTTTTACCATTTTCATTAAAAGTGAGGGAATTGCCAAGGATGCTTTTCCAGGTCAATTTTTACATATTAAAATAGATAATCATATTTTAAGAAGGCCTATATCGTTATCTTATGTTGATAAGATAAGCGGGATTTTAAGGTTTGATTTTTTGGTTGTTGGAGATGGCACTAGAAAATTAGCTGAAACTAAAAAAGGAGATTTTTTAGATGTTATTGGACCTATTGGAAAAGGCTTTACTTTCTTAGATAAAAGCAAAAAAGTTGTTTTAGTAGGTGGAAGTTTAGGAGTTGCACCTCTTTTACCTTTGGCTAATTATTATAAAAATAATAGCTTTTCTGTTTTGGGGTTTAGAAATGATAAACAAATTTGTTTGGTAAATGATTTTAAGTTAGAAAAAAGCAATGTTATAGTAACTACAGATGACGGTAGTTTTGGTATAAAGGGCAATGTTATTGATTCTTTAGAAAATATTTTAAAAAATAATCACATTGATATGGTTTATACTTGTGGTCCTTATAATATGATGAAATCGGTATTTAAAACAGCAAAAAATCATAATGTTAATTGCGAAGTTTCTCTTGAAGAAAAGATGGGATGTGGGATTGGTGCTTGTTTAGTTTGTGCTTCTAAAATAAGAAAAAATGATAATTTAAATATGTTGCACATTTGTAAAGATGGACCTGTTTTTAAAGGTGAGGAGGCTTTTTATAATGAGTAAATTAGCTTTTGATTTATGTATGATTAACTTTAAAAACCCTATTATTGCTGCATCTGGTACTTTTGGATTTGGTAGAGAGTATGAAAAGTTTTATAAATTATCTACTTTAGGTGGCATTTCTGTAAAAGGTTTAACTTTACATAAGAGAGATGGAAATTTATCGCCTAGAATTGATGAAACATATTCGGGTATTTTAAATAGTGTTGGGTTACAAAACCCAGGAGTTTTTGACTTTGTTAAAAACGAACTACCATATTTAAGAACAAAAGATACTGTTATAATTGCTAATTTATCTGGTAGTAAAGTTGAAGATTATGTAGAGGCTGCAGAAGTTTTATCTAATAGTGATGTTGATATAATTGAACTTAATATAAGTTGTCCAAATGTAAAAGAGGGGGGGATGGCTTTTTCTGTTTCTTGTGAATCTGCTTATGGGATAACAAAGGCAGTTAAAAATATTTGTAAAAAACCGTTGATGGTTAAACTATCTCCCAATGTTACTGATATATCATCTATTGCCAAATCTGTTGAAGATGCAGGTGCTGATGCGATATCTTTAATTAATACAATTACGGCAATGAAAATTAATATAGATTCAAGGCGTCCTGTACTTAGAAATAACTTTGGTGGCGTTAGTGGTCCTTGTGTTTTTCCAATTGCCTTAAGGATGGTTTACCAAGTGAGCAACTCTGTTAAAATACCAGTTGTTGGAATGGGGGGTATTTCTTCTTATGAAGATGTTATTCAAATGCTTATGGCTGGTGCATCTTGTGTACAGATAGGTACAATGTTTTTTAATGACCCTTATATTCATATTAAAATTTTAGAGGATATAGAAGGTTATTTAAATCGAAATAACATAAAAAATATAAAAGATTTAGTAGGAGCGGTAGAAATTTTCAATGACTAATTTATATATAGTTAGACATGTTGAGTCTACAGGTAATGTTAAAAGGTGTTTTCAAGGGTGTATTGATAATAATGTAACAGAAAATGGAATAAATCAGGCTGATTGTTTAGCGGAATATTTTTGTAATATAAAATTAGATGTAGTTTATACAAGTCCCTTAAAAAGAGCATTTATAACTGCTGATAATATTTGTAATAAAAAAGACTTAACACCTATTATTGATGATAGAATTAAAGAAATTGATGGCGGAAATTGGGAAGGTAAAAAGATACATTATCTTAAAAAAAACTACCCTGAAGATTTTGATGTGTGGTGCAATAGTCCTTGGAATTTTGGAGTTGAAAGCTCAGAGAAAATGACTGAAGTTTTTGATAGAACAAAAAGTTTTTTACAAGATATTTTGTATAAACACGATAATATTCTTATTGTTTCTCATGGTTGGACCATAAGAAATATATTATGCAATGCATTGGGTCTTGATATTTATAGTTTAAATAGGTATAATTTTATTAATAACGCTAGTGTATCTTTGATAAATATTGATAATGATCAAAAAAAACTAGTTTATTTTAATAAAGGTATATTTAAAGATGATGAATGAGGGAATGTATGAAAATAATGAGTGTTGACTATGGAGATTCTAGAACCGGAATTGCTTTGTGTGATGCAACAGAAATTTTAGCTTATCCGCATACTGTTATTTTTGAAAAGAAATATTTGGCTTTGGCAAATAAAATTATGGATATTGCGGTATCTTGCGATGTTGATATGATAGTTGTAGGAAACCCTAAAAATATGGATGGGTCAGATGGTCAACGTTCTAAAAAAAGTCAAACTTTGGCGTCTTTACTTAAAAGAAAACTAGGTATAGATGTACAAATGTTTGATGAAAGAATGACTACTGTTACTGCTACTAATATTTTAAACGATGTTAATGTTACGGGTAAAAAAAGAAAAAATGTTATTGATGCTGTTGCTGCAACGGTTATTTTAGAAACATTTTTAAATTTTAGAAAAAATAACAATTAGGGGGTAAATTTTGAATTATTTATTAAATGATTTATTAGAACAAAAATGCAGGGTATTATCGGTAGATAATGATATATTATATTTAGGTGTAGCTGATAATGTTGTAGATAATAGTAGTATAGTGGTAAAATTTGATATTTGTGTTGAACAGGCTAAAGTTGGAGATAAGTTACAAGTCTTTTGTAAAAATAAAAAAGGTGAAGATATTTTGTTTAGTGGTTTTGTTGTTAATATTGAAGGTAGTAATATTCATATTAATAATATTACTTTTATTACTAATAATGCTCGTGCTTATTATCGTATTAAAACTGATATATCTGCTAATGTTTTTTTGAATGTTGATGAAGAAATGATAAGCTCTGATGAAGAATCTGATGGTCATATTTTTGACGTTAAAATTAAGGATATTAGTGGTGGCGGTTTGCAATTTTTGGCGTTATCAGATTGTACAATACAAGAAAAAGATGATGTTGTTATTTATTTTAATTTACTTAACAATAAAATGATGGTATCTCTAAGTGTCAAAAAGAAATTTATAAAAGATGATTTAATTTGTTATGCTTGTTCTTTTTATGATTTGTATTCAAAAGACAAATCTATTATTGATCATTTTATTGCGGAAGAAGATAGTAAGCAAGTTAAAAGAATTAAAATTTTGTTTAAATAAATTTTACAAAATAAATAAAGATCTATACGCTTATAAGCGTATAGATCTTTATTTATTTGCTTTAAGTTTTAACACTTAAAGTAGTTTTTTTGTATAAATCACTCTACTGTTACAGATTTGGCCAAGTTTCTAGGCTTATCTACATTGCAGCCGTTTAAATTAGATACATGATAAGCTATTAGTTGACATGGAATAATTGATAGAAGTGGTGTGAATATATCATCAATATCAGGTATTGATATAATGTTGTTACTAACAAGTTTTGATTTTTCTTTAGTGTCATTTTTGCATATTAAAATCACATTTGCTCCACGTGATATTACTTCTTTTATATTACTTACACTTTTTTCGTATAAATTACTTTGTGTACACATAGCTATAACCGGTGTATCTTTTTCAATCAATGATATTGTACCGTGTTTTAACTCGCCAGACGCATAAGCCTCTGAATGTATATATGATATTTCTTTTAGCTTTAAGGATGCTTCTTGCGCTAAATAATAATCAAGGTTTCTTCCTATATAAAATACACTTTTAGATTTTTGTATATTTTTAGATATTTCTTTAATCTCATCATTTTTATTTAGTAAAATTTTAATTTTATCGGGTATTTCACAAAGTTTTTTTATTAAATCTTTTATTTCAATTTCAGTTTTACTTTTGTTAGATAATGCAATACTAAAAGCCAAAAGGTACATTACACTAACTTGTACAGAGTATGCTTTGGTTGATGCAACAGAAATTTCAGGACCAGCTAATGTGTAGATGATATGATCTACTATATGTGAAATTGATGACCCTAAAACATTTACAATTGCTAGAGTTGTTACACCTTTTGTTTTTGCTAACTTGATTGCTGCTATTGTGTCTGCTGTTTCACCTGACTGAGATATTGCAACTACAAGGTCATCTTTATTTAAAATTGGATTGTTATATCTAAACTCTGATGCTATTTCAACATTAACTTTGACTCTAGCAATGCTTTCTATTAAACTTTTACCAATAAGCCCTGCGTGCATTGCTGTACCACAGGCTACTATGTAAATATTTTTAAATTTACTAAAATCTTCTATAGTTAAGCCATCAAGACCAAAATCTGGTAAGTTGTTTTTTATTTTAGGAGAAATTGTTTTTCTAAATGCTTCAGGTTGTTCGAAAATTTCTTTTAACATGAAATGTTCGAAGTCGCCTTTTTCTGATAACTCTATATTCCAGTCTGCTGTTAAAGTTTTTCTTTTTATTTCTTTTCCATTTATGTCTGTTATTTTTACGCTATCTTTTGTTAATATGATTATATCGTTATCTTCTATTAATTTATATTTTTTTGTGTACTTTAATATAGCTGAAATATCTGAGCATATAAAATTTTCGTTATCTCCTATACCTACTACTAATGGACTTTCTTTTTTTGCTGCATAAAGTGTGTTTTCATGGTCATTAAAGATGATACCAAACGCATATGAACCCTTTATTTCTGATAAAACTTTTTTTATTGTTTCTAAAGGGTTACCTTTGTAATGGTAGTCGATTAACTTTGCAACTATTTCAGTATCTGTATCTGATAAAAATGTTGTACCTTTATCTTCTAAAAAAGATTTTATTTCTAGAAAATTTTCAATTATTCCATTATGAACAATACTTACAGTTGTACCTGTATGTGGGTGTGCATTAATTTCAGATGGGACTCCGTGGGTTGCCCACCTTGTGTGACCTATTCCACAATTGCCATAAGCGTTCATAGATTTTAGTTTTGATGATAAAATATCTAATGGACCTACACATTTGATTGTTTTTATTTTATTATCTTCTAAAAAAGATACACCGGCTGAGTCATATCCTCTGTACTCTAAATTTTTCAAGCCTTCCATTAATACATTTATGGAGTTTTTTTCACCTATATATCCTACTATTCCACACATAAAATAACCTCCTTAGTTATCGTAATCTTTTAAAAATTTTGTTTCTATATTTATATATATATACTGCTATACATTGAGTTATTGCTATATCATATAAAATAAATGTTATATTTCCAAATAAAAGTAAAAATACAGGTACTAAAGTTGATATATTATTTTCTTCTAATTTAAAGCTAGGTATCTTTAAAATAAATATTAAGATTGAATAAGCTAATATTATAGAAAAGTTGAAAATTAAAATTTTTATAATGTATTGTATTGGTTTATTGTATTTTTCTTCTATCAAAGATTTTAAAATAGGATAATATCCCAAAAGAAAAATAAACATAAATGCAACTTCTTTATCAGGAACTAAAAAAACAGATAATAATGATGTTACAATATAACACATTGTTGCCCATTTTCTATTTACTTCAATTACTATTATGCTAAATAGAGAACCCGCAATACCTGGAAGAGCATAACTTGAAAATGGAAAAACAGTTGTAAGTAGCATTAATGTGATACTTATTGAACAAGTTATACTGGTTAATGTTATTTTTTTTGTTTTTTTTAGCATTAAAACCATTACCTTTACTTGAATTTTACCTCAATTATAACATATCTTATACAAAAATTAAAGTTTTTTGATTTATGTCATTTTTTTGCAGTGTATAATTTAGATATAATATATTTGTAGAAATGAAAATTTTTATAGTACTTTATGAAAGGAGGAGTTTTTATTTTAGATTTTATTAAAGATGCTTTTAATAATGCAGATGATATTAATAGCTTACCTAATACAATATACAAACATATAGAAAAAAATTATTTACTTAAGTCTGATGTTGATAATATTATTAAAGATTATGATAACAAAATTCATGAAATGGATATTAAAAACAAAAAAGATACTATTATTAATATTTTAGGTGAAAGCGGGTGTCAGGATTTAGAGTTTATTTTATACAAATATTCATCTTTGCTTGATGATGATATTTTAGATGATAATGCTTTGAAAAATAAAATTAATAATATTAGGTTGAGCCACCCCAAACTTTTTTCTAAAGATATTATTGATGGTATTTCACCACCTGATGGTTTTGACACTGTTACAATTTCAAAAGATGATTTTTCTAAAATGTCATACGGAGAAAAACTAAAACTTTATGAACAAAATAAAAATTTATATGATACTTTAACTTAATAATAAAATGATTTAAAAGAGAGGAATTTAAAATGACAAAAATTGAAAATATTATAAACCCACAGGTTATGGCAGATATGATAAATGAAAATCTTGAAAGTCAAATGAAATTTTCTAGCCTTTGTAAAATTGATAAAGTTTTAAATGGTAGAGCAGGAGATAAAGTGACGTTACCGAAATATGCGTATATTGGTGATGCTATAGATGTTGGGGAAGGGCAAGCTATACCTGTTGAGACTTTAACTGCAACTACAGAGCAAGTTAATGTGAAAAAGGCAGGCAAAGGAATTGAACTAACAGATGAGGCTGTTTTAAGTGGTTATGGAGACCCTATGGGTGAAAGTGCTTTTCAACTTAGTTTATCTATTGCCAATAAGGTTGACAATGATGTTTTAGATTGTTTAGCGAAAATAAAGACTAACATGACTATTGGTGATGGGTCTAAAAAATTAGATAGTGATTTTATAGCTGATGCTCTTGTTAAATTTGGAGAAGATATTTATGGTGATAAAGTTTTAATAATTGCTGCTGAGCAGTT
>JBOFNA010000172.1:0-6600 GCA_051658665.1 Oscillospiraceae bacterium | reverse complement strand
AGAAAATTGTCCTGTTTGTGACCATAGCAAAGCTTACTTTGAACTATTAACAGAAAACTATTAATAGTTTTAAATAAAAAAAAACAAAAGGTCATTTAGACCTTTTGTTTTTTTTTAATATAATTGACATTTTTATTTTCATATGTTAAAATAAGTTTCGTCACACTGGTTTTGTATCTTTAAGTATGCGCCCGTAGCTCAGTTGGATAGAGTGTCTGGCTACGAACCAGAAGGTCAGGGGTTCAAGTCCCTTCGGGCGCACCATGGTACTCTTAAAAGTTTTACTTTTAAGAGTATTTTTATTTAAGTTTTACTTATAAATTGTAAAGGAGTAGTATGGATAGTATAATTTTATCTTTTAATGTAGTTTCACCGTTATGCCTATTGATGATAGTAGGGTATTTTATAAAGAAAATAGATGTTTTCACTAAAGAAACTTTAGATAAACTAAATGTGTTAATTTTCAAAATTTTGTTGCCAGCGCTTTTATTTAAAAATATATATGATTCTGAGATGAATTTATTAAAAGATATAAGGATAATAGTTATATCGTCATCTCTTTTAATTGTTTTTTTAATAATATGCATGATAATAGTGCCGCTTATTATTAAAGATAAAGAAAAAATTGGGGTTGTCATTCAAGGAATGTTTAGGAGTAATTTTGTTATCTTTGGAATACCGCTAACATCTATGTTATTTGGACCAGAGAATATATATCTTGCAACTATAACAATGCCATTTATTATAACTATTTTAAATATAGGGTCTATAATTGTTTTAGAGGTATATAGAGATAGAAAAATAAGTTTAAAAAGTTTTTTTAAGTCAATATATAATAATAATTTAATAAGAGCAGTATTTTTAGGGATAATATTTTCAAGTTTTAAAATAGAGCTACCTATGTTCTTAGAAAAAACCATATCAGATATTTCTGTAGTTACAACACCGTTGGCTTTGATGGTATTAGGAGGTTGTTTTCAATTTGATGGGTTATTAAAAAATAAAAAGCCATTGATTGTAAGCATTTTAGGAAGGCTTGTTTTTATGCCAATTATTACATTGCCAATAGCAATAATGCTAGGTCTTAGAAATGAAGAGTTGGGAGTAATATTGGTAATGTCATGTAGCCCTACTGCGGTTTCAGCATTTTCTATGGCAAAAGAAATGGACGCAGATTATGAATTGGCTGGTCAAATTGTTGCGACAACGTGCTTTTTATGTACATTTACATTATTTATTTTTATAACTATATTAAAAATGACAAATTTCATTTAATTAATAAAATTTTGGGTAGATGTCATATTAAATTTATGAAAAATAACACAATTTACAATATATGTTAAAAACCTTATAGTAGTTGACATACTTGTAGTTGTACTTTATAATATTAGTCAAATATAGTTTTAGGTTATTGCTATTAAGTTTAATTATTTGGCAGTGCCTTTTAACAATTTAAAATTAAAGACATTTTTGTTTTATTATTGAGAATATAGAGGTGATTATTTGTCGAAATTTTATGTGAAAACAAAAGTTTATATTGGTAAATATGATTTAAGTCAAAGTTTTGATGATATAGATAGAGTTTTTATTGTAACAGATAAATTTATGGTTGAAAGTGGAACTATTAATTATGTTTTAGATCAATTTAAAAATAAAAAAGTACAAGTATTTTCTGAAGTCACACCAGATCCGGATATTGATTTAGTTACAAGAGGGCTAAAGATTTTTAACGATTTTGGAGCAAATTTATTAATAGCGATAGGTGGTGGGTCACCTATAGACACGGCTAAAGCCATGTTGTATTTTAATAATAAAATTTTCGATAAAAACAATAAATGTAAATTTATTGCAATACCTACTACAAGTGGGACAGGTTCAGAGGTTACAAAATTTTCTGTAATATCTGATAAACAAAAAGAAGTAAAATATCCATTAATAGATGAAGATTTATTACCAGATATAGCTGTTTTAGATAGTGATTTAACTTTAAGTGTACCACCTAATGTTACAGCCCATACAGGTTTAGATGTGTTGACACACGCGATAGAAGCGTACGTATCTAAAAATGCTAACGACTTTACAGATGCTTTATCAGAAAAGGCAGTATACTTAGTTTTTAATAATTTAATCAATACCTACAAAAACCCAAGTTGCAAAGAGTCAAGGCAGGCTATGCATAATGCATCTTGCTTGGCTGGAATGGCTTTTGATAATGCAGGACTTGGGATTAATCACTCGATAGCTCATATTTTAGGCGCAAGGTTACATTTGCCGCATGGTCTTTGTAATGCTATTATATTACCTTATATTATTGAGTTTAATTCAGGGTTAATTAAAGGGAGAAATTGTGAACTTAATGGTGTTGCGGGTAAATATGATAAATTAGCGAAAATTTTTGGCATAAACACATCATCTAAAAGACAAAATATTTTAAATTTTTTGAAAGATATTAAAAAACTTTGCAAAACCTTAGATGTATCTAACAATATTAATGATTATGATATATCTAAATATAATATTAAAAAAGAAATAGCAGAAATAGCAGAAATAGCATTTAGCGATAGTTGTACAGAAACAAACCCGATAAATGTTAATAAACATGATATTGAAAAAATTATAATTAATATTTTAAATTAATTATAATTTATATATCATGTTATTTGTCATATATAGATTTTTAAGGAGATAAAATGAGTTCAGAAAATAAACAAAGAATAATACAAGAATTTGTTCCAGGAAAACAAATTACATTGGCGCATCTTATAGCTAACCCAAACAAAGAATTGTACAAAAAGTTAGGGATAATAGACGGAGATGGAGCGATAGGAATTTTAACCATTACGCCAAGTGAAGGTGCGATTATAGCTGCTGATGTTGCAATTAAATCATCTGATGTTAAAATTGGCTTTGTAGATAGATTTAGTGGATCTTTAATTATCACAGGTGATGTTGCGGCAGTAGAGGCTGCTTTAAATGAAGTTATGAATATTTTGTGTGGAGATATATTAGGTTTTACAAAATCAATTATAAGTAAGTCTTAATGAAAAAGATAATGTTAATAGGAAAACAGTCAGCAGGTAAAACAACATTATGTCAGCGTTTGAATGGTGACAATTTAGAATATAAAAAAACACAAGCAATAGAAATTGTTGGTGACACTATGATAGATACTCCAGGTGAGTATGTTGAAAAAAATAATCTGATTAGGGCTCTAATGGTTACATCTGTAGAGGCTGATGTAATAATTTTTGTTATCGATGCTAGAGAAAAAGATAGTATGTTTTCGCCTGGTTTGGCGACTATGTTTAACAAATATTCAGTTGGTGTAATAACTAAATGTGATACTGCTGAAAAAAAAGAAATAGAATTCTCTAGAGAGTTACTTAAATTAGCAAGTGTTGATGAAATTATTGAGGTTAGCTTGTTAGATAACGATGGAATAAATAATTTAAAAAATATCTTAATGTAGAGGTGTAAAATGGAAAATAAGATTAGAGTAGTTATTGCAGATGATGAGCCAATAATAAGAATGGATTTAAGAGAATTTTTAGAAGAAGAAGGTTTTGATGTTATAGGAGAGGTGTCAGATGGCTTCGATGCTATAGAAGTTTGTAAAAACTTAAAACCTGATGTTGTACTAATGGATATTAATATGCCATTATTGGATGGAAATAGTGCAGCTAAAGTTATTTTTGAAGAGGGATATTGTGAAACTATAATAATTTTAAGTGTTTATAATGAAAGAGAGTTTTTAGATAAGTCAAAACAAACAGGTGCTTCTGGATATTTAGTGAAGCCAATTGATGAGAAATCTTTATTAACAACTATTGAAATAGCTTTTGAAAGAGGGTTACAGTCAAAAAAAATTAAAAAAGATTTGTTTAAAGTTAATGAAAAGCTTGAAAATAGAAAAATAATAGAAAAAGCAAAAGGTGTTGTTATGGAGGATCAGGGTACCAGTGAAAACAATGCATATGAGTATATAAGAAAATTGAGCCAAACTAAACAAATGTCTATGAAAAAAGTTGCTGAGTTAATATTAATAAAAAATGAGGTGTAAGTATAGATGATCGATACACTTCAAAAGCTTTGTGAAAGACACACAACATTAAATGATGAAGATATAAAAAAGTTGTCATTACTTTTGCCGTCATTACAAATTATAGCAAATATTGAAAATGGAGATGTTTTTATAGATTGTCCGACAAAAGACAAACAATTAGCAATTGTAGTAGCGCATGCAAATCCTAGTTATGCTAAATCATCTTACAAAAAAAATGTGGTAGGGCTTATGGCTAAGAAAGAAGATGAGCCAGCTGTAATAAGATCTATAGAACTTAACTTGTCAACAAAAGAGTTTGAAGCGATTACGCAAGAAAATGTGAAAGTTACTCAAACTGTAGAACCTATATTAAACAATAATAAGGTTATAGGCGCTATTGTAATAGAAAAACATTCTAAAGATAATAGTGTAGAGATATATCATAATGTTTTTAATAATGAAAACGATGAAAATATTGAAAAAGCTATATACAAACTATTTGTTGATTATAAAGTTTTTGATAAATTTATAGATTTACCATTTTTAGCGATAAATTATAATGGAGTTGTTTGTTTTAGAAATAATCTTGCTAAAGATTTTTATAGTAAAATTGGTTATGTTAGAGATATATTGGGTATGAAATACGATAATATAAACTTAGACTACAAGGATATTAAACCAGAAGAAAAAGGTGAATGGATAGAGGTAGTTATAGGTAAATATGATGTACAATTAAAGAAAATGTTTATAAATGATTATGGAATAAATTTTTTTATTATTATTAAGGATGTTTCTTATTTACGACAAAAAGAAAAAGAGATTTTTTTAAAAGATATTGAGTTAAAAGAAATGAACCATAGAATAAAAAACAATTTACAAACCATAGCAAGTATTTTAAGACTACAACTTAGAAGAGTTGAAAGTGAAAAATGCAAAAATATTATAATACAAACTATAAATAGAGTTATTTCAATTGCGTTTGTACATGATATGCTTAGTTTATCTACTAATTCGAAGATAAGTTTATTTAGTGTAATTAAAGATATATTTAAAATTGTTAAAAAAGATTTTTGTAAAATTTCTAGTATAGTTAAACTAGAAATTATAGGTGACGACATAATGCTGAACGTAGATACAGGCTCATCTATTTCTTTAGTTTGTAATGAAATTATACAAAATTGTTTAAAACACGCTTTTTTAAACAAAGATGAAGGTAATATAAAAATAACTATTAGAAAAGGTGAGCGTTACTCTTGTATAGATATTGTAGATGATGGAAATGGTTTTTTGCTTAAGGATTTGAATAAAAAAAATTTAGGTATGAATATAGTGAAAGCAATTGTTGAAGAAAAGTTAAATGGTAAGATAGATATTGATAGTGGATTTAAAGGTACAAAGTTTTCTTTTGATTTTAAAAATATTTTATAATTTTTATGGAGGTGGTGGTTAATTGAGAGAAATAATACACAGCGTTGGCATTGATATTGGAACATCTACAACACAATTAATTTTCAGTAAGATTATTATTGAAAATTTAGCGTCTAGCTATACTGTGCCTAGAATTACAATTGTGGATAAGGAAGTTATATATAAAAGTGAAATATATTTTACACCACTTTTATCACCTACAGAGATAGATATTGAAAAAATCAGAAAAATTGTCATGTCAGAATATGAAAAAGCAAAAATAACAATAGATATGCTAAAAACAGGAGCTGTTATAATTACAGGTGAAACAGCAAGGAAGAAAAATGCAAAACTAGTTGTGGATAGTTTAAGCGATTTAGCGGGCGACTTTGTTGTGGCGACAGCAGGTCCAGATTTAGAGTCTGTACTTTCAGCGAGAGGTGCAGGAGTAGATATAATGTCTAAAGATTTAAGTTGTAAAGTTGCAAATATTGATATTGGTGGCGGAACAAGTAATATAGCTATATATGAAAATGGCAACTTAAAAAGCGTAGCTTGCTTAGATATAGGCGGACGATTAATAAAAATTGATAAAGATACCTTGAAAGTTACCTATATATATAGTAAACTAAAAGAAGAGATTAATAAAAAAAATATAAACATAAAAATTGATGAGATAATAAGGCTAGAAGAAGTTCAAAAGGTTTGCGATATAATGGCAGATATATTGTGTCAAAGTTTATTTTTAAAAGATAGAATGTTGGATTTTAACAATTTTTTCACAAATTCAAATGTATCACTTAAAGATTATATAGAAGTTGATGCGATAACTTTTTCAGGGGGAGTTGCTGATTATGTTTATAATGAAAATGACGGAGATTGGTTTAAATATGGTGATATTGGTATTATATTAGGTGATAGCATAAGAAAAAGCGCTTTATATAATAATGTGAAAATCTTGAAATCCAAAGAAACCATAAGCGCAACTGTTGTTGGAGCAGGTACTCATACAACGGAGATAAGTGGCAGCACTATATTTTATGCAGAAGGTAAACTACCGATAAAAAACATACCAATTTTGCGAATAAATGAAGAAGAGGAGTTTGATAATCAAAAATTTATAAATTCTATAAAAACACAAATTAACTTAT
>JBOFNA010000171.1:0-3010 GCA_051658665.1 Oscillospiraceae bacterium | reverse complement strand
ATTTGTTAAATAAACAAGTGATTTTCAAAGATCTTTTTGAAATAATTTTAAATACAATGAAAGATATTAAAACAACAACATTTGATGAGTTTGGAAATTGGATGAATAGGTTTAAGTTCGGTAAAGATGAAGTCTTAAAACGATATAAAAGACCTGTAAATAATCCCCAAAAAACAAATTTTGATAGAAATTCGACTAAAGAAAATGTTGAACAAAATTTAATATCAACTGCAAAATTAAACCCAGATATTCAGTTTTACTATGTTTTCCCCCCTATTAGTATTATAGCGTTTGACAATTTTAATCAACAAAATAAACTAGAAGCGTACTTTCAATCTTTTGAGTACGCAACAGAATTAATGCTTGAAGTTGACAATATTAAAATAACCTCTTATCTAAACCAATATGATGTTATAGAAAATTTAAAAATATATAAAGACTCTGTACATTACGATGAAGATACCAACTCTCAAATTTTAATTGATATATACAACAATAAAAACCGATTAACTAAAGATAATTATAAACAACATTTCAAAGAATTATCTGAATATTTTTTAAATTATGATTACGATAGTTTATTTAAATAAATATATTATAAGTCAATTAGTAACATTTTTAAATATATATAATAATAGTAAATAAAAAACACTCAACAATTGTTGAGTGTTTTTTATTTACTATTATTATTGTACTGGTGACTCTTCACTGATCTTTTTTTTATTATCGTCTTTTGTATCTTTGAACATAGGTTTAGTTGCACAATTATAACTTAATTTTTGTTGCTGTTCATGACATTCTTTTATTTCTAGATGTATCATAAATGCTAATAACGCTCTTAGTAAAATAATAGCACCTAAAATATAAAGCTCTTGAAAATCTGTTATAAGTACTGTTTTTAAAATTTCCGCAGCCATTTTAAACTCTAACCCTGTAGCCATAGATTCAGCTAATTCGTACTTTATTGCGTACTGTTTTTTAGTAAAAAGACCAATACAGTAGTGATAAAAAGCATGTATAGAGCCAAAAGTAACAACACTTATACCAATAAGTTCAATTGCCGTAATGATTACTGGCAAACCATCATGAAGTATATCGTCTAACATAAAATCCTTCTTCCTTAATGTTTATATTTACATTATATCAATAAAAATCAATATTGTCTATTAAAAAACAAACATTCTCCGTAATATATAAGTATAAAATATATATTGTGTTTTATTTATCTATATTTTTATTTTATGACATTTTCTATAAAATTTATGTTAATATCCCCATATTTTTCTATAGATTTAACAAAAATATCTATCTCTTCTATCTTGTTAAAAAATGCTTTTAAGGATATATTACTATTTCCAGATGTTTCATAAATTTCAACAACATTATACATATCTTTTAAAATTGTTATAACTTCATCTTGATAGTTTCTTGAGATAAATAAATTTATTAAACAAAATACATCTATTTCCAGTAGATTATAATCTACTCTTATTCTGTAGTCTATAATTATACCATTCTTTTCTAATTTTTTTATTCTAGATGATACAGCTGGAGAAGATAAAAATACACATTTAGCTATGTCGTTAATATTCATTCTACCATTTGAGCTTAATAGATGGATTATTTTATAATCTATGTTATCCATTTTTATACCTCTTTTAGTTTACAATAAAGTTTTTATATGTTAATATTTTAATAAGGAGTTGTTTAATATGAATATTTATGATAAAGCTTTAGAAAAGCATAAACATTGGCAAGGTAAAATTGAAACAACATTAAAAATGGATTTAGATAATAAAGATGATTTATCTATAGCCTATACACCTGGTGTTGCTCAACCTTGTATTGAAATACACAAAGACGTTAATAAAGTTTATGATTACACTATGAAAAATAATTTAGTCGCTGTTATTACTGATGGCTCTGCTGTTCTAGGATTAGGTAATATTGGACCGCATGCCGCTTTACCTGTAATGGAAGGTAAATCTGCCTTATTTAAAAAGTTTGCCAATATAGATTCAATACCTATATGTCTTGATACTCAAGATACTGAGGAAATAATATCTATAGTAAAGGCAATATCCCCTACTTTTGGTGGAATAAATCTAGAAGATATTTCTTCACCTAGATGTGTTGAAATTGAAACTAGATTAAAAGAAGAGTTAGATATACCAGTTTTTCACGATGACCAGCATGGCACTGCTATTGTTACAACTGCTGCCTTAATAAATGCCTTAAAAGTTGTAAATAAAAAAAAGGAAGACATTACAGTTGTTATAAGTGGCGTTGGTGCTGCTGGTAGCTCAATAATCAATATGTTAAATGACTTTGGTGTTAATGATATTATAGCATTTAATAGAAAGGGTGTTATATCTAATGACACCATAATTTTAAATAATATTGAAAAAAATATCCAACAAGTATCAAATAAAACTAACTTTACTGGTTCATTTGAAGATGCCTTTAAACTTGCTGATGTTTTTATTGGCGTTTCTTCACCTAATATTGTTACAAAAAAGATGATTGAAAACATGAAATCAAAGCCAATTGTTTTTGCCATGGCAAACCCTGAACCAGAAATTAGTTACGAAGATGCAAAAGAAGCTGGCGCCTTTGTAATTGGTACTGGTAGATCAGATTACCCTAACCAAATTAACAATGTTTTAGCTTTCCCTGGTCTTTTTAAAGGTGCATTATCATCTAAATCTAAAAAAATAACTGAAGAAATGAAATTAGGTGCAGCAATTGCCATATCTACTTTAATATCTGATGAACAATTAACAAAAGATTATATTATCCCATCTGTTTTTGATGAGCGTGTAGTTGATGTAGTATCCATAAAAGTAAAAGAGATTGCAATAAAATTAAATATTTGCAGATAAAGCTAAAATATATAAGTATAAAAAATGGTGCGTATTATGCACCATTTTTTATATTCTATCTACTTCTATAACCGTATAAAATTTTTTGTTTTTCTTTTTTATATGTTTATCTATAAAAAGAATTATAT
>JBOFNA010000170.1:0-4731 GCA_051658665.1 Oscillospiraceae bacterium | reverse complement strand
GACGTATTGTACAAGGTGCGGCTAAAGATAGTTATGGTATTGATGTTGCAGACTTAGCAGGTGCTCCACAAGAAGTAGTGAAAAGGGCAAACGAAATTTTAATAGATATTGAAAAAAGCAGTAATATATCAATAGGCAGTAAAATAGAAGATGATAGATTAAGTGAAGAGTCAAGTGAAAATAAAAATAGTTTAAACAATTTTGAAGAGTTAGTTTTAGAAGAAATTAAAAAAATAGATGTAAACTCGTTAACTCCAATTGAAGCTATGATGCTATTATCTAATTTATCTAAAAAATTAAAACAGTAAAGGTATAATTTAATATGGGTAAAATTAATGTACTACCTGAAAATTTAGCACAATTAATTGCAGCAGGTGAAGTTGTAGATAGGCCAGCCTCTGTAATTAAAGAACTAGTTGAAAATGCGATTGATGCTGGGGCAAATAAAATAGAGGTGCACATAAAAGATGGTGGCGTTTCTTATATGAAAGTTAAAGACAATGGGCAAGGCTTTTTGTATGATGATATGAAAGTTGCTTTTACTCGTTATGCCACTAGTAAAATAAAAACAAGTGATGATTTAAATAAAATAGTTACACTAGGGTTTAGAGGAGAAGCATTACCATCAATTGCATCTGTTTCGAAAATTACACTAATTAGTAAAAATAAAGGTGAAAACATTGGAAAACAATATGTTATACATGGTGGTAAAGATATAATATTTGAAGATTTTGGAAGTGAATTAGGTACAACATTTATAATAGAAGATTTATTTTTCAATACACCAGCTAGACTTAAATTTTTAAAAAAATCTACCACAGAAGGAAATTTAATAGCTAGCATTATAGATAAAATTGCTTTATCACACCCAGATATTTCATTTGTTTTTATAAAAGATAATAAAGAGTGCTTAAGAACACCAGGCGATGGAAAACTTTTATCTGCAATTATAGATGTGTTTAATAAAAATGCGTCTAAAGAGCTTATAAATATTGGTGGTGAAACTGGCTATGTTAAAGTTAATGGATATATATCAAAGGCAATTCACACAAGGGCAAATAGGTCAATGCAATATTTTTATGTAAACGGTAGATATGTAAAGTCTCAAATTTTCAGCGTTGCACTTGAGCAAGCCTACAGAAATTTAATAATGTCAAAAAAACATCCAAGCTGCGTTATTAATTTGGATATGCCACCGGCTTCATTTGATATAAATGTGCATCCATCTAAAATTGAAGTAAGGTTTTCTGATGAAAAGCTAGTTTTTGATGCAATATATACTTTAGTTAAAGCGACTTTAATAGCAAATGCGAAAAACATTGAAAAACAAATTTTTTTAGATATAAAAACAGATAATATATATTCACATGAGAATGTTAATGCAAAAGATATAAGTGTTTCATATGTTGGAAGTGAAGAAAATCAATACAATATTTTACGAAATAATAATAACAGTGTAACTGATATATATAAAAAACAAACTGATTCATTTTATAATAATTTAAAACAAACTAATAAAAACAATAAAAATATTTATATTGAGTATGATGAAAGCATTTTTTCACAGGATGATAGTGATAATAAAAAAACATTAGAAAACTTTTTTGATAATCAAAATTTACATATAGATAAACCAGAAAATGATCACGATAAAGATAATATTAATTCATTTAATGTGTCGTTACCAAATGATATTGAAAAAACATTGATATTAAATAATAATTCATTTGAAGAAGAAAGCTTTATTAAATCATCATTAGAGGACGAAATTAAAATTATTGGTGAAATTTTTGATACCTATGTTATATACCAAAATAAAAAAGATATTTACTTTTTAGATAAACATGCAGCACACGAAAGAATTATATATGAAAATGTAAAAAAAAGCTTAGTTAAACCATCAAGCCAACCTATGATGGAAACGCTAATTATAGAGCTATCTAAGAATGAGTACAATTGTGTTTTAGGTAAATTAGACTTGTTAAAAGAAGCAGGTTTTATAATAAAAGATTTTGGTGAAGGGTCAATTATCATTGATGCAATACCAGTTTATTTAAATGGTTATGATATAAAAGAAATTTTTATGGATATATCTAATAATTTACTGAAAAATAATAATGACATATCATTTGAAAAATTAGATTGGTTGGCTGAATCAATAGCTTGTAGAAGTGCAATTAAGGCTAATGATAAAAATAAAAACATGGAGCTTAAAAAGCTGGTTTTAGATATTTACAACTATGATATTGTAAAGTTTTGTCCTCATGGCAGACCTATTGCCGTAAAATTGTCAAAAAATGATATTGAAAAAATTTTTGGAAGGTAAAAAATTGAGTAAAGAAAAAGTTTTATTTGTAGTTGGTCCAACAGCATCAGGCAAAACTAACGTGGCTGTGTATTTGTCAAAAAATTTAAATGGCGAAGTTATTTCAGCAGACTCTATGCAAGTGTATAAAGATATAAATATAATTTCGGCGAAACCAACTAAAGAAGATATGTCAGGGGTGCATCATTATTTAATTGATTTTTTAGATTGCAAAAAAGATTTTAGTGTATCATCATTTGTAAATCTTTCTAAAAATTCAATAAAAAAAATTAAAGAAAAAGAAAAGCAGCCTATAATTTGTGGCGGAACTGGTCTTTATATTGATAGTTTAGTAAATAATATAGAGTTTAGAGAAGACACATCTTCTGATGATACAATAAGAAATAAACTTAATGATATCGCTTTAAATAATGGAAATATTTATATTTATGAAATGTTAAAAAAAATCGATCCAGAAATGGCATTAAAGATACATGAGAACAACACAATAAAAATCATTAGAGCTTTAGAAGTTTTCTATAAAACAGGCGAAACAATGTCAAAAGTTCAAAAACAAGCAGCATCACAAAATAGTTTTATAAATCCTTGTTATATTGGGTTAAATTATAGAGATAGAGAAAAATTGTATGATAAAATAAATAGGCGTGTAGATATAATGGTAGAAAACGGTCTTGTTGAAGAAGCGTTTTCTCTTTATGAAAAAGGTGGGTTTTCAAAAACAATAGGACAGGCAATAGGATTTAAAGAACTTACACCTTATTTTGATGGAAATGAAACTTTAGATAACTGTTTGGTTAACGTAAAAATGTTTTCAAGAAGATATGCAAAAAGACAGTTAACATGGTTTAGAAAAAATAAAAATATATCATGGTTTTATGTTGATGATTATATTGACATTAATTCTATGTATAATGATATTTACGGAAAATGCCAACAGTTTATTTTAGGGTAAGAGGTTAATTATGAAAAAGAAAAAAACAAAAAAAACAATTAGATTAGTCATTATATCTTTATTATTATTTTATATTTATAATATGACAGTACCATTATTTAAAAAAGATTTTACATCTATAGCTAATAAAGATACTTATAAATATTCTGTTACAGTTAAAGGTATTGCTGTAAGAGATGAGTCTATAATTAATGAACAAAAGGATATAAATACAGTTTTTACTGTACAGAACTCTACCAAAATATCTGAAAATAATGTTGTTGCCAAAAAGTACAGAAATATTGAAGATGTGGTTAATTTAACTAAAATAGAACAAATTGACAAAGAAATGCTGATATTAAATGACATAAATAGATACTCTGTAAATATAACTAGTCAAGATACAGTTTCTAAAAACATTTATGATAATATAAATAAGTTTAATAAACAAATTACAAATGAAAATATTGATGATATTTCAAATTTAAGACAAGATATTTTAAAGTCAATGCTTGAAAAAGATAAAATGATAAATAGAAGTTTAGATCTTAGTGGTATAATATCACAATTAAATAACGAAAAAGGATTATTACAACAAAGCGCATCTGTAAATTTTTCCAATGTTATGACAAATGAGTCCGGTTATTTTGTTAATAGTGTTGATGGGTATGAAGATATTATTAATTTAAATAATTATATGAAATTATCAGATAACGAAATTTTAGATTTAATAAACTCTGATAATGAAAAAAAAGAAAATAACCAAATTGGTAAAATTATAAAAGATTATAAATGGAAATTTATTTCTTTAATTGATAAAAATAAATCTAGAGGTTTAAAAAAGGGCAACAAAATAGAAATGTCATTTGATGTTAGCAAAAAAAGTTTAATAGAAGGGGTTATTTTTGATATTAGAGAAATTGGAGATCAGGTGATATTAGAAATAGACTCTGACTTTTTTATTGAAGATATTTCAGATATAAGAGTAACAAGCAGTCAATTAATTTTAAAAAATTACAGTGGTATAAAAGTAGATAAAAGTGCGTTGAGGATAAAAGATGATGAAAAGGGAGTTTATGTTATAGAAAAGGGTAAAAAAATTTTTAAAAAATTAGATATAGTTTTTGAAGATGATTATTACATAATTTCAAAGGAAAGGTTAGATGAAAGTCAGTATATAAAAGTGTATGATGAGTTTATAATAAACTAATTTTGTTAAATTTAATTAAAAAGTTAATAAAACTGTTTTGTTAAATATTGTAACAAATAAAAAATAATATTTAATAAAGCTTAGTTTTAAAGCTTTTTCAGAAAATAAATTTTAATGTTTAAAAATAATTTAATCATATATGTAAACTTTTATATTTAAATTATATATTGACAAAAGATAAAAAAAAGTAGATAATGTAAACATAATATTTTTATATAGGATAATTATTTTGATAATAAATTTTAATTATTATCAGTGTTTATG
>JBOFNA010000169.1:0-5339 GCA_051658665.1 Oscillospiraceae bacterium | reverse complement strand
CCCAAGTGGGTTTAGAACAATATCTAATGGTGTGCCATCTGCCAAAAACGGCATGTCTTCTTGCGGTAAAATTCTAGATACAACACCTTTATTACCGTGTCTTCCCGCCATTTTATCTCCAACAGATATTTTTCTTTTTTGTGCTATATAACATCTAACGACTTTATTAACCCCAGGGTTAAGCTCATCACTATTTTGCCTTGTAAATACTTTTACATCAACAACAATACCATATTCACCATGAGGTACTCTTAAAGATGTATCTCTTACTTCTCTAGCTTTATCCCCAAATATAGCTCTTAACAATCTCTCTTCTACTGTTAACTCCGTTTCACCCTTAGGTGTAACCTTGCCAACTAAAATATCTCCAGACCTAACCTCTGCACCGATTCTAATAATACCTTCTTCGTCTAAGTCTTTTAATGCATCTTCACCAATGTTTGGTATTTCTCTTGTTATTATTTCAGGCCCTAATTTTGTTTCCCTAGCCTCAAGTTCATACTCTTCTATATGGATAGATGTGAAAACATCATCTCTTACAACTTTTTCATTTATTAAAATAGCATCTTCATAGTTATAGCCTTCCCACGTCATAAACCCTATTAAAGCATTTTTACCTAAACTTATTTCACCATTTGAAGTAGATGGCCCATCTGCTATAACCTGACCTTTTGTTATGTTTTCGCCTTTTTCAACAACTGGTCTTTGGTTTACGCATGTACCTTGGTTGGACCTTTTAAATTTAGTTAAATTATACCTTTCAATGTTACCGTCACTTTCTTTAACGCTAACACATTCAGCAGAAACATTAATAACAACACCTTCGCCTTTTGCTATAGTCGCAACTCCTGAGTCTACTCCAGCCTTATACTCCATGCCTGTCCCCACAATTGGAGACTCTGTTTTTAATAAAGGTACTGCTTGACGTTGCATATTAGATCCCATCAACGCCCTGTTTGCATCATCATTTTCCAAAAATGGTATCATTGCAGTAGCAATAGAAACAACCATTTTAGGCGATACATCCATATAGTCTACTTTTTCTGCTTCAATTTCTAAAATTTCATCTCTATACCTTGAAATTACTCTTTTTCTTGTAAAACTATTGTTTTCGTCTAAAGGCTCATTCGCTTGAGCAACAACATAACTATCTTCAATATCTGCTGTCATGTAAACTACATCATCAGTTACTCTACCTATTTCTTTATCAACTTTTCTATATGGCGCTTCAATAAAACCATACTCATTTATTTTAGCATAAGAAGCTAAGTATGATATAAGCCCAATGTTCGGTCCCTCTGGTGTTTCAATTGGACACATTCTACCATAGTGACTATAATGTACATCACGCACTTCAAACCCTGCCCTATCTCTAGATAATCCACCAGGTCCTAATGCAGAAAGTCTTCTTTTGTGGGTTAGTTCTGCCAATGGGTTTGTTTGGTCCATAAATTGAGATAACGGTGATGACCCGAAGAATTCTCTAATAGCTGAAACGACTGGTCTTATGTTAATTAAAACTTGTGGAGTAATGCTTTCAATTTCTCCTGACTGTAGCGTCATTCGCTCTCTAACCACTCTCTCCATACGAGAAAAACCTATTCTAAATTGATTTTGTAATAATTCACCCACTGACCTTATTCGTCTATTTCCTAAATGGTCAATATCATCGATTAAACCAATATCAAAATCTAAGTTCATCATATAATTTATTGACGCAAAAACATCATCAACAGTTATATGTTTAGGTATTAAATCATCTGCTCTTTTTTCAATTTCTTCTTTTAACTCTTTTTCATCAGAAATTGTATTTACAATCTCCATTAAAACAGAAAAACAAACCTTTTCATTGATTTTGTCTTCATCTAAATCTATAGAAACAAAATCTTTTATATTAACCATTCCGTTTGATATAACTTTAATTTTTCTGTCTTCTATTTGTAAAAATACGCTATCTATACCTGCTTTTTCTATTTCAATTGCTTTTTTCCTTGATAAAACTTCGCCTTCCTCAGCTATAAGCTCACCTGTCATTTTATTAATCACAGGCTCAGCAAGGGTTTTGCCTGAAATTCTCTCAGAAATAGCAAGCTTTTTGTTGTATTTATATCTTCCGACTCTTGATAAATCATATCTCTTATAATCGAAGAATAGACTGTTAATATGACTCTGTGCACTATCAACAGTTGGTGGTTCGCCTGGACGTAACTTCCTATAAACTTCAATCAACCCATCTTCAATACCTACTGTTGTATCTTTTTCCAATGTTGCTGAAAGTTTTGGACTTTCACCAAAAAAGTCTATAATCTCTTGGCTTGTACCTAAACCCAAAGCTCTTACAAAAGTTGTAATCGGTATTTTTCTATTCTTATCTATACGAACATAAAAAATATCGTTTGAATCGGTTTCATACTCTAACCATGCACCTCTATTTGGATTTATTGTAGAGCTAAAAAGTTTTTTACCTGTTTTGTCATAGCTCATTCCAAAGTATACTCCAGGGGACCTTACAAGTTGTGATACAATAGCACGTTCTGCGCCATTTATTATAAATGTACCACTCTCAGTCATAAGAGGAAAATCTCCCATGAAAACCTCTTGCTCTTTAATTTCACCTGTTTCTTTATTTAAAAGTCTAACGGTTATTTTCAGCGGTGTTGCGTATGTCGTATCTCTCTCTTTACACTCAGATACAGTATATTTTGGGCTTTCATCTAACCTGTAACTTATAAAATCTAAAACTAGATTGCCCGTAAAATCCGTAATTCCTGATACATCAGTAAAGACATCTTTCAACCCTTTTTTCACAAACCAATCATATGAGTTTTTTTGAATTTCAATTAAGTTTGGCATTTCTAAAACGTCTTCAATTTTTGAAAAACTCATTCTCAAGTTTTTACCGAGCTTAGTTGGTTTAACATTCACCATATGCACTTTACACTCCATTCTTCGTTTTTAAAACCGTTTGATTAAAATCTAATAATAAAGCCACTTTAATGTATATTTTGTCTAAAAATATAGCAAAAAATGTATACTAGTAGCCATTATGATACATTATATTATTATATAATTATACAATTGTTATGTCAACACATTTTTTACTTTATATCATATTTTTTTATTTAAGGCAAAAAACTAACAAAAACAAAGGGCTTCCTTTGTTTTTGTTTTTTTATATTAAACATTATATTTTTACTTATTTAAACTTTTTTTTATTATTTATATTATATTTAAAAAGCTTTTTATATACAAAACAAATCCTTTGCGACATAATTCAACTATAACACTTATGTCCACTTTATTTTACAAAAATTTATTCTAAAAAGTCTTTTAACTTTTTGCATCTGCTCGGGTGCCTTAGTTTTCTTAAAGCTTTTGCTTCTATTTGCCTAATTCTCTCTCTTGTTACATTGAACTCTTTACCTACTTCTTCCAATGTTCTATTTCTACCATCTTCAATACCAAACCTTAGTCTTAAAACTTTTTCTTCTCTATTGGTTAAAGTTTTTAATACATCTGCCAACTGCTCTTTTAAAAGAACGTGCGATGCCGCATCGGCAGGTGCCAAAGCCTGTTCATCTTCTATAAAATCACCCAAATGACTATCTTCTTCTTCACCTATTGGCGTTTCTAAAGAAACTGGCTCTTGTGATACCCTCAAAATTTCCCTTACCTTGTCACCTGTCATATCTAAGTGTAATGCAATTTCTTCAGGCGTCGGGTCTTGTCCATTTAAATGTAAAAGTTGACTTCTAACTTTTTTTACTTTATTTATTGTTTCAACCATATGCACAGGTATCCTGATAGTTCTCGCTTGATCAGCAATAGCCCTTGTTATAGCTTGTCTAATCCACCACGTTGCATAAGTAGAAAATTTAAAACCTTTTGTATGGTCAAATTTCTCAACAGCTTTAATCAAACCCAAATTACCCTCTTGTATAAGGTCTAAAAACTGCATACCTCTACCAACATACCTTTTAGCTATGCTTACAACAAGCCTTAAGTTTGACTCTGATAACCTTTTTTTCGCTTCTTCATTTCCATTTGCCATTTTTTCAGCAAGTTCAATTTCTTCGCCCATAGACAAAAGCGGTACTCTGCCTATTTCTTTTAAGTAAACTTTAACAGGATCATCTATTGCAGACCCTTCAATTGTTTCTAAAATTTTAATATCTAGTATGTCATTATCATCTTTAACTAACTCTTTAACAACATCGTCTCCAAAGTCATCTACTATCTCAATATTATAGCTATCTAAAGTATCATATAAGCTATCCATTTGCTCAACATTATAATCAATATCGTCCAAAGCTCCTGAAATTTGTGTTGTAGTTATCTTTCCTGTAATTTTTCCTTCTTTTATTAATTCTTCTATGCTTTTTTTCCTTGTTTTTTCCTTTTCCATTACAAACTCCTAACTTTTTTGCTTTTTGATATTATTTGTAAAATCTAGCAAATCTTTTTCCGAAACATCTGTAGAGTTGCTCATTTTTTTATTTAAATTTTCAGATTGCACCTTTTTTATCAATTTAAAAGTGTCATCTTCATTGTACATTATAGAACTATTCTCTGCTACAATTTTAGATACTCTGCTGATAATCTCTTTATCAAAAAATTGCGTTAAATATGTTATATTAATATCCATAATATCACAATCATAAATAACTTTTAAAATCTTTTGATTAAAACTTGTTACTACGTCTTCTAAACGTAAATTTTTTTTAACAAAGTCTACCAACTCTGGCTTTTTCAAAATCGCCAAAATAATGTGCTCCTCAGCAACCCCAGCAGCTAAGTAACGGTTTTTATCTATGTTGAATTTATCTTTATTACTTTCATTTATGCTGTTATAAAATATTGATTTTTTCTTGTAAGTTTCTTTTTTTCTGTATCTTCCTTTTATTATTTTAAATTCATCTAAAATAATTTCTCGCCCTACCCCAGTAGTTCTAGATAAACTCAAAATATAATGATCAATTTCTAACGGTGACGACAAATTTAAAATAATATTTAAACACCGTCTTATATACTCTATATTATCATGCGCATTCTCGAAATTATACCCTTTTTTATTGATATTAAACTGATACAAAATACCATCTTCACTTTTATTTATAAGGTTTAAAAACCTTGTTTTACCAAATTTCGAAATAAACTCATCTGGGTCTTTTGCATTTAATATGTCAATAACTTTTACATTTAAATTTGTCTTTTTTAAAATATCAACAGCTCTTTTAGCAGCTTTTTTACCAGCCTCGTCACTATCATAACAAATTAATATTTCTTTTGTATTTTTAGCTAAAATTAAAGCTTGCTTTTCAGTCAATGCCGTACCTAAG
>JBOFNA010000168.1:0-4730 GCA_051658665.1 Oscillospiraceae bacterium | reverse complement strand
CTTGTTTAGCATCAGGTCAAACGTCTTTATCTTTAGGCAGTGACACAGGTGGATCAATAAGACAACCAGCATCATATTGTGGTTTAGTTGGGTTAAAGCCCACTTATGGTGTAGTTTCAAGGTATGGTTTAGTTGCGTTTTCATCATCTTTAGATCAAATTGGTCCTATTGCTAGAACTACAAAAGATTTAGCTATGCTGTTTAGTGTTATATCTGGTAAAGATAAAAGAGATGCAACATCTATAAATAATAATTTTGGTAATTATGAAAATTTATTAAATAAAGATTTATCAGGTATTACAATTGGTTTGCCAAAAGAGTATTTTGGTAAAGGCATAAACAATCAAATTTTAGAAAGTATTGATAATTGCGTTAAAATTTTAGCGCAAAACGGCGTAAAATTCAAACAAATTTCTATGCCTATGCTTGATTATTCACTGGCTGTTTATTATACAATATCTTGTGCTGAAGCATCATCTAATTTAGCTAGGTTTGACGGTGTTAAATATGGGTATAGTGCAGAAAATGCAAAATCAATTAAAGAATTATTTAAGATGTCTAGAACAGAAGGGTTTGGCGAAGAAGTTAAACGACGTATAATGTTAGGTAACTTTGTTTTGGCATCAGGACATTCTGATAATTATTATAAAAAAGCAATAGCATTACAAAAGCAAATTAAAGCAAATTATATAAATGCTTTTAAAGATGTAGATTTAATAATTACACCAACTGTACCAAATGTTGCGTTTAATATAGGTTCAAAAACTAGTGACCCTATGGAAATGTATATGGAGGATATATGTACTATAACATCTAACATTGCAGGTGTTCCATCTTTAAGTTTGCCTTGTGGTTTAAATAAAGAAAAAATGCCAATTGGGTTACAGTTAATAGGTCCTAATTTATCGGAGGCTTTAATATTATCTTTAACTTTGAAAATAGAAAATTTATTGGGCGGATTTAACAAAGTTGTTAAAATTGAAAATCAAGGGGGTAATTAAATGAATAGTGAGTTTGAAATTGTAATTGGTTTAGAAGTACACGCAGAATTGTCAACTAAAACTAAAATATTTTGTGGATGCAAAAACTCTTTTGGGGCTGAGGTAAATACTTTATGTTGCCCGATTTGCATAGGTTTACCGGGATCGTTACCAGTACTTAATGAGAATGTTGTATTTTATGCTATAAAAGCAGGAAGTGCATTTAATTGTACAATTAATAATGTTTCTAAACAAGATAGAAAAAACTATTTTTATCCTGATTTACCTAAGGCTTATCAAATATCACAGTTTGAAGTACCTTTATGTGGTACTGGATACCTTGAGTTTTTATTAGATGATGAAGTAAAAAAAGTAGGTATAACAAGAATTCAGATAGAAGAAGATGCAGGTAAATTATTACACGATGATAGCTTTGACGGATCTTTAGTAGATTTTAATAGGTGTGGAGTTCCACTAATAGAAATAATATCTGAGCCAGATATTAGGAGCAGTAAAGAAGCTAAAGCGTATTTAGAAAATATTAGACGTATTTTAATGAGTATTGATGTTTGTGACGGAAAAATGGAAGAAGGTTCAATTCGTTGTGATATAAATGTTTCAGTAAGAGAAAAAGGTAGTAATGTTTTAGGAACAAGAGTTGAAATGAAAAATGTAAACTCATTTAGCGCTACAACAAAAGCAATTGAGTATGAAGCAAGTAGGCAAATAGAAGCAATTAAAAATGGAGAAACAATAAAACAAGAAACAAGAAAATGGGACGATGTTAATGGCGTAAATATTTTAATGAGAAATAAAGAAAATGCTAATGACTACAGGTTTTTTAAGGACCCTGATTTATGCAATATTGTTGTTGATGATGAAACAATTGAAAAATTAAAAGGTCAAATAGGAGAGTTAACAAATTATAAACATATAAGGTTTGTTAAAGAATATGGTTTATCAAATAAAGAAGCAGAGCAACTTATATCAAATTTTGAAAAATGTGAGTTTTTTGAAGATGTAATAAAAGAAAATAATAAACTAGATGCTAAAGTTATAGCAAATTGGATATTAGGTGATTTATCTAGAATAATTAATGCTAACAATTGTAAAATTAAAGATACAAAGTTAACACCGAAAAAATTAAGTGAACTTATAACATTAATATCAAACAATACTATATCTAACGCAGCTGGTAAAGAAATTTTCGCTTGTATTGTTGAAGAAGGTGCAGACATAGACTCAATAATAAAAGAAAAAAACCTTATTCAGATTAGTGATACATCTATGTTAGAAGAAATTGTCGATAATGTTATAAAAGATAATGAAAATGCTGTAAATGACTATAAAAACGGCAAAACTAATATTTTAGGTTTTTTGGTTGGACAATGTATGAAACAGTCAAAAGGACAAGGAAACCCAAGTATTTTAAAAGATATTATATTAAAGAAAATATAAATTCTAAAAGTAAACTTAATAAAACAAAGTGATTTCGACATTATTTTACTATGAATATATAAATATGTTCATAATTTTTCAATTATTTATATTTAATTTATTAACATTAACTATAATATGATAAATTAAATTGTTTTTGATGATTTTTCCTTAATTTCCCAATTTAAAC
The DNA here is from genome assembly GCA_051658665.1 of Oscillospiraceae bacterium. Classification (GTDB taxonomy): domain Bacteria; phylum Bacillota; class Clostridia; order Oscillospirales; family Ruminococcaceae; genus JBOFNA01. Next base: position 2,123 of record JBOFNA010000168.1, on the reverse strand, counting down.
GAACTATTGACATAAGCTAATTGTTGTAATAGAATTAGTATAACAATATATAGGGAAAGAGGTAGCTGTATGTCACAATATATAGAGTCTTTAAAATTTTGTACGAATAATATCGATGTAGATAATTTTAATTTTAACAAGTTTACTAGAGTAAAGATTAAAGAATATTTTGTGGATTACTTTCTATTAATGAGAGACACAATATTTGAAAATGATAAAATACAGTTTTATTGTATAGCAAGTACTATTAGTAATGAAACTGGTTATTTTGATAGTGATATAGTTATGGACGTAACTACTGATGAAGATTTCGCTGTAGAAATATTCTTATCTATTTGTAAAAATGTTGTAACACCAGTGACGTTGAAAGATTGTGTTTACGATATTATTTTTGATAAGTATGGGCAGGTGATTGTATGAGGTGTCCTTTTTGCAATGAAAATGACAGTAAAGTTTTAGATTCTAGACCTACTGAAGAAGGCGAAAAGATTAGACGTAGAAGAGAGTGTACAGGTTGTAATAAAAGGTTTACAACTTATGAAATTGTTGAAACTTTACCAATTATGGTAACAAAGAAAGATGATTCGATTGAAACATTTGATAAGAGAAAAATTATAGGTGGTATTTTAAAATCATGTGAAAAGAGACCTGTAACATTAGAGCAGGTTGAGAGTTTAGTAACAAGTATTGAAAATGAGTTGTTAAATAAGCTAGTTAAAGAGATATCATCTATAAATATTGGTACAATAGTTATGGAAAAACTAAAAAAATTAGACGAAGTTGCGTATGTTAGATTTGCTTCTGTATATAGGCAATTTAGCGATGTAGAATCTTTTATGGATGAAATGAAAAAGGTATTTAACAAAAAATAAAACATTTTATATAAAAAAATTAACAATAATATTTATGATAAATATTATTGTTAATTTTTTTAGTTTATATGTGTTTATAATTATAAATGAATATTAATAAACATATGAAATATCGTCAAATGAGTAATATTTAACCTTTTATAAAAGTCTGTTTAAAGTTGGGGTTTCGTCTAAAACCATTTTATTTATTTTAGCTTTTAATATAGATATATTAGATAACAATTCAGCCTTTTCCTGATGTTCATATAAAGGCATTAATGATGCAACACTTTCGTCAATAGAGTCTAGCATTTTATGATCTGTTATGGATGTCAGCCATTTTTCTACCTCAATCCATTTGTTTTGAAGTTTTATAATTTTATGTTGACTTTTAAAATCATCATTGTTAATAGATATTTCGATATCATCAATAATATCCATCAAGCTATCTTTATGTTCATATAAAGTAAAAAGACTATATATTGAGAAAATAAAGACTAAAATTATTATGGTTATTGAAATATATAAGCTTTTCATTATAAAGTCCTCTTTACTATATTATAAGTAGCAGATATATCGCAAGTCATTAAAAAAATATCATTAGGTTTTAGGTTTTCTTTTTCAAGAGTTTTATTTAACCAATCTTTAGTTAAGTTACATATTTTTAAATTATCTTTCATTATAATACCATCAATAATTATTGAATATGCAGGTTTTTTAGATTTAGGAATTAAGCCAAAGTCTTCTCTAGTAGGTAAGTCTTTATCTTGTTTTTTATATATACTAACTTTACCATTTGTTTCAATCATAGCAAGGTCAACATCTGCTATATTAAAGATATCTTTTATTCTTAATTCTTCCATAATATCTTCAACGCAAAATCTATTTTTCTTTAATGTTTTTTGTTGAATTTTACCATCTTTAATCAATACTAAAGGATGCCCTGTAATTAATTTTCTAAAAAATGGAGATTTTAAAGAAATATAAGAAAGAATAACTTCAAAAGATACCAATACAAAAATAGGTATTGTACCAACTAACATAGGTATTTGAGAGTTTTCTATAGGCAGAGCTGCTATATTAGATATTAAAATTGTGACAACTAACTCAGATGGCTGTAATTCGCCAACTTGTTTTTTACCCATAATTTTAAAAGCTAAAATAATTATAATATAAAGTATTATTGTTCTATAAAATGCAATTATCATAATATCACCAATGTTATTATAGGTAATTATAATAAGTTTATTCAAAATTATGTATTGTATGGTT
>JBOFNA010000167.1:0-5040 GCA_051658665.1 Oscillospiraceae bacterium | reverse complement strand
TATGTTATAATTATGAAATTAAAGCAAAAAAAGAGAAACTGATAACTGGAATAAAGCCAGATGTCAGTTTACTTTTTTCTAGTCTATAAATATATTTTACAATTAACATGTTTATTAAACAAAATATAAATAGTAAAATAAAATTAACTTAAAGTAATACATATAAAATGTTATATATTAATAATTAAAATAAGTTAATAGTGAAAACAACTAAAAATTTAATAAATAAACATAAAAACGAATATAATTGTTGTATATTAAATGTCGTGATTACAAATGTGTTATTTAATTAAAGTTATAATATTAGTTACTGAAATGTTTGGAAAATTTAAAAGTTTTCAGATCTTTCATATTTATTTTAAATTAATAAACTTGTATTGATGTAAAAAAATTGATATAATTATTATAAAGATTTAAAATATAAAATTAAGGTAATATTTAAGGGTTTAGTAACTCGGAGAATTATTTAATAAATAGCAAAAAACGTTTATAGTAAATAATAAAATGCAATAACAATAGATGCAGAGGTTTTTTGTTAGGTTTGTTACAACAAACAAACCTTAGGTTTATTTTGTTTGATTTTAATATTTAAAATAATGTTATATTATAGGAGAAATTGAAATGAAAAGTTTTGAATACACAATTAAAGACAAATCAGGGATGCACATGAGACCAGCAGGTTTACTTTCAAAAGAGGGTAAAAAATTCAAAAGTATAATTACAGTACAAAAAGAAGAGAAAATAAGCGATATAACAAAATTAATTAGCGTAATGTCAATGGGCATAAAATGTGGTGAAACAATTACTATATCAGCAGAAGGTGAAGATGAAGAAGAGGCATTTAATTCAATAAAAATGTTTTTTGAGACAAACTTATAGAGGATTAAACAAAACCAGTGTACAATAATTTAATTATATTTGTAATTTTGTTATAATTTTTTGTTAAGTTGTGTTACTTAAGTGAGAGAAATAAAATAAAAAACTAAGTTTAAGTAGTTTTAAAAATATAGTTAATTTTAAAAATAAAACAAGGAGAGATCAGTGATGCAAACATATTACGGAAGCGTTGCTTCTAAAGGTATAGCCGTTGGCGTTATAAAAGAGTTTTCTAAAAAAGAAAACATAGTTAAAAGAGAGAGAGTTAAAGACGTATCAGCTGAAAAAGAACGTTTTATATTAGCAAAAAAAGATGCAATAAGTCAACTTGAAGGTCTTTATGAATTGGCAATAAAAAAAGTAGGTGAGTCAAATGCTCTTATTTTTGACATTCATAAAATGATGATAGAAGATGATGACTACACAAATTCTATTATAAATATAATAGAAACACAGCTTATTAATGCTGAATATGCAGTAGCGATAACTGGAGATAACTTTGCTGAAATATTTTCGAATATGGAAGACGATTACATGAAAGAGCGCGCAACAGATATTAAAGATATTTCAGAAAGATTATTAAACGCACTTTCAAATAAATGTGATAGCAATTTATCATTTGATTCTCCTTGTATAATAGTAGCAGATGACTTAACACCTAGTGAAACGGTACAAATGGATAAAAACAAAATACTTGGATTTGTGACACGTAAAGGTTCTGTTAACTCTCATACTGCAATTTTAGCTAGGACAATGTCTGTTCCAGCTATAGTTGGCGTGGATATACCAGACAGCGTTAATGGAAAAGACGGTATTATTTACGGAGAAAATGGCAGTTTCATATTAAATCCTGATGAAAAAACAGTTAAAAACACACAACAAGCTATGATAATAGAAAAGCAGAAAAAAGATCTTTTATTGGAGTATAAAGGTAAAGAAACAATTACAAAATCAGGTAAAAAGATTGATTTATATGCTAATGTTGGGTCTGTAGGGGATGTTGGTCTTGCTTTGCAAAATGATGCAGAAGGTATTGGTTTATTTAGAAGTGAGTTTTTATATCTTGAACAAAAAGATTATCCAAGTGAAGATTTACAATTTAGTATATATAAACAAGCTGCTGAAATGATGGCTGGCAAAAAGGTTGTTATACGCACAATGGACATAGGCGCAGACAAACAAATTGATTACTTTAATTTAGAGCATGAAGAAAACCCAGCGCTTGGATATAGAGCAATTAGAATTTGTTTAAATGATGAAGAAATGTTTAAAGTTCAATTAAGAGCATTAGTAAGAGCAAGTTATTTTGGTAAAATATCTATTATGATACCAATGATAACATCTTTATGGGAAGTTTTAAAAGTTAAAGAGATTTTAAAGGAAGTAGAGTTATTTTTAAGTGAAAGAAAAATTCCTTTTGGAGAGTACGAACTTGGAATAATGATAGAAACACCAGCCGCTGCATTAATGGCAGATGAATTGGCAAAAGTTGTTGATTTCTTTAGTATTGGAACCAATGATTTAACCCAATACACAATTGCTGTTGACAGACAAAACCAAAAATTAGAAAGATTTTACGACCCGCATCACCCAGCGATACTTAAAATGATAAAAATGGTTGCAGAAGCAGGAAAAGAAAATGGGATATGGACGGGTATTTGTGGCGAGCTTGGAGCAGATCCTGAGTTAACAGCTACGTTTATTGAGTATGGAATAGATGAGATTTCAGTTTCGCCATCTGCTATATTTCCAATACGAAAAGTAATTTGTAATTTGGATTAGGGGGATAATATGAAAATTGTAAAAATCAAGTTAGATACTGTGGTAGAAGTTCAAAAGTTTGTTTCGTTAATTGCAACAATGAAAAGTGATTTTGATTTAATTTCAGGTAGATATATTGTAGATGCAAAATCTATTTTGGGTATATTTAGTTTAGATATACAAAAGCCGTTGGAATTAAAAATTCATTCTTGTACAGATGACATAATTGAAAAGTTAAGTGATTATATAGTCGAATGATAACGAGGAGAGTTTATGGTTGTAAAATTAAAAGCAATATTTAAAGATTATTTATGGGGAGGCAAAAGGCTTATATCAGATTATGGTAAAAATTATCAAGGAGAAATTCTGGCTGAAAGTTGGGAGTTTTCTTGCCATACTGCTGGTGAAAGTAAAGTTGAGGTTGAAAAAAATAAATATATAACATTAAGTGAATGGTTTAATATTAATAATGGAGCTTTAGGTAAAAATCTTATAAATAATGAGAGTTTACCTATTTTAATAAAACTAATAGATGCAAAACAAAGTTTGTCTATACAAGTGCATCCAGATGATGTATATGGAAAGAAAAATGAAAAAGACAACGGAAAAAATGAAATGTGGTACATTATTGATGTTACAGACAATTCGTTTATATACTATGGTTTCAAAAAAAGCATAACAAAAGAAGAGTATAAAAAACACATAGATGAAAATACACTTTTAGAAGTTATGAACAAAGTTTATGTTAAACATGGAGATTGTTTTTTCATTGAAGCTGGGACAGTTCATGCAATAGGAGAGGGTTGTTTAATAGCAGAGGTACAGCAGTCTTCAAATATAACATACCGTGTTTATGACTATGAAAGACGAGATGATAAAGGTAATTTAAGAGAGTTACATATAGAGAAAGCACTAGATGTATCAAAACTTGAGCCGTCTCTAAATATTGCTAAAACTGAAGGAGTCTTAATCGATTGTCAGTATTTTACGGTTGAGCATATAAAATGTAATGGTGAGTTAAAATGTTGTACAGACAACTCTACTTTTCACGCATTATTAATTTTAGATGGTAGCGGGTTTATTAAGGATAATACTGAAAATACATCATTTTTAAAAGGCGAGAGTATTCTTATAGGTGCCGATACTGGTGATTATTTGGTAAGTGGAGATTTCAGTGCATTATGTACGTATATAAAGCATGATATGACTGTATAAAAGATAAATACAGTTAAAAGGGTAAAAGAATTAATAATAGATAAATATTTAATAAATATAAAGTGAAAAACTTAATTTCTTGTTTTAAGATTATGGGTTTCACTTATTTTATTGATTATTAAAATTTAAATTAGATGTAAAATAATAGTTTATAAGATATGGAGTTTTATGAATAATATTCAAAATATAATTGATATAGCAATAATAGTGTTGTTGTTGATTACAATTACAATTTTAATTTTTAGCAAGAAAAAGTCAGATATAAGTTTAATTGCTAATTTGCTGAAAAAAAGTAGCGATGAACAAAAAGACAACCTATCTAAGCAAATAAGTAATGCGACAACTGAGCAATTTACTAGATTTGGACTTATTCAAGAAAGTGTTCAAACAACATTACAAGGCAGCAGGGAAGAGGCAAATAAAAGATTAGGTGATTTTCAAAATAAAACAGAAGAAACTCTTAAAGACAACCGTACAGAAATGAACAAGCAATTACGTGAGTTTCAAGAACAAATTGATAATAGAGTTTCGTCGATTCAACGTAGTAACACAGAAAACATTGAAAAATTAAATAATATTCTTGACGGTAGAATGAAATCTTTACAAGACAGTAACGAACAGCGACTTGAAAAGATGCAAAATGTAGTTGATGAAAAGTTACAAAAGACATTAGAAACTAGGTTGACTCAATCGTTTGCACTTGTTAGTAAACAACTTGATAGTGTTCAGCAAGGGTTAGGTGAAATGAAAAACTTAGCAGCAGATGCTAAAAGTCTTAAAAATGCATTAATGAATGTTAAAGAGCGAGGCACATATGGTGAGGTGCGTCTTGAAAAGCTATTAGCAGATATTTTGGCGCCAAATCAGTATGAGGCAAATGTTGAAATTGATAACAATAAACGAGTAGAGTTTGCAATAAAACTACCTGGTAATGGAGATACACCTTTACTTTTACCAATTGACTCTAAATTTCCAATTGAAGATTTTAACCGTCTACTTGATGCACAAGATAAGCAAGCAATTGATGATGCTAGAAAATCTCTTGCAATTAAGATAAAGGTTTTTGCTAAAGATATATACGATAAATACATTGTACCTCCTAAAACTACAGACTTTGCTTTAATGTTTCTTCCTACAGAGGGGCTATATGCTGAGGTTGTGCAAAATGCAGCATTATTTGAAGAGTTA
>JBOFNA010000166.1:0-1764 GCA_051658665.1 Oscillospiraceae bacterium | reverse complement strand
ATCTGAAAGTGAAGATCCAAAAAGAGCATCAATTCCATTTGACGCAAAACGTCAAGGTTTTGTTATGGGTGAAGGAGCAGGAGCTTTAGTTATAGAAGAGTATGAAATGGCAAAAGCTAGAAATGCTAATATTATAGCAGAGATTGTAGGTTATGGGTCTACTTGTGATGCATTTCATATGACAGCGCCAGTAGATACAGGCGAGGGTGCTGCAAATTGTATTAAAGATGCACTTAAAGATGCAAATATTAAAGCAGAAGATATATCATATATAAATGCACACGGCACATCAACCCCTATGAATGATAAATGTGAAACGTTAGCAGTTAAATTAGCGTTAGGTGAGCATAGTAAAAAAGTAATAATGTCTTCTACAAAATCTATGACAGGACATTTATTGGGCGCAGCAGGTGGTATTGAAGCTATATTTACAGCTTTATCACTTAAAGAACAAATCGCTCCTCCGCCTATAGGTTATTTAGAAAAAGATGAAGATTGCGATTTAAATATTTCGGCAAATAAAACAACTGACTTTTCAGGTGATTACGCAATGTCAAATTCTTTAGGTTTTGGTGGACATAATGCAACAATAATATTAAAGAGGTATTAATATGGAACTTAATATAACGCAAATAAAAGATATTTTACCTCATAGATACCCATTTTTACTTGTGGATAAAATCACTGATTTCAAGCCAAATGTTTATGCCGATGGTATAAAATGCGTAACAGCTAACGAAGAGTTTTTTAATGGTCATTTTCCACAACGACCTGTAATGCCAGGTGTATTAATAATTGAAGCGTTGGCGCAAGTTGGTGCAATAGCAATTTTATCAAGCGAAGAGAATAAAGGTAAACTGGTTCTTTTTGGCGGCATTAAAAATGCAAGGTTTAAGCAACAAGTTATCCCAGGTGATGTTATTAAAATGCGTTGTGATATTATTGAAAAACGTGGTCCTATTGGTTTTGGTAAAGCTATAGCAGAGGTAAATGGTAAAATTGCAGTACAATGCGAGTTATCGTTTGTTGTAACAGATTAATTATTTTTTTATTAAATTTCATATTATGTAATTATTTAGTTTACTTTTGTTATAAAAACACTTGTAGATGTATATTAAATTTAAATATTTTATTTGAAATTGTTTTAAAAAATTGAATAGTAAGAAATTATTTATAATTTAAACAAATTTATGTATATAACATAAATTTCAACTTAAATTCATTGAATAATATTTAGATATAGAAAAAGGACATTTTGAGAAAAATAAGTTTAAAATGCAAATTTTATATTAAAAGTTATTTAATATTGTTTAATGATTTCAATTAATTAAAAAAACATAAAGACACTTAATTATTAAAGTGTCTTTATGTTTTTTTAATTTGGTGCGAGTGATGGGACTTGAACCCATACGCCTAAGCACACGCCCCTCAAACGTGCCTGTCTGCCAATTCCAGCACACTCGCAATTGACGTTTATATTATATACTAATTATTTTATATAGTCAATATTAAGGTTATACAAGTAAAATTATAGTAGATATATAATATATTAGTTTGATTTTATCACAATTAACATATTAATTTTACTTAGTTTTCAATAAAACTCATATATTAATATAAATATTTTTGGGTTAATAAATTTTCAAACTAATAGGATTAAGAATTTAGTTTAATGATTTAAATATATCAATAAAATAAAGGTATAATAAAAAAATATATTAATTTAATTTAAAAATAAAAAAATGCGAAATATTAATATGTAAT
>JBOFNA010000165.1:0-3793 GCA_051658665.1 Oscillospiraceae bacterium | reverse complement strand
ATAGGATATGGAGAACATACTTCATCTAGCCTACCATCTATTTGTAAATCGTTATTATCTACAATTGCAACCAAATTGTCAATTTTTCTATGCCCTGCTAACATCGCAGCTTCCCAAATTTGACCTTCTTGTATTTCACCATCTCCCAACATTACAAAAGTTCTGTAGTTTTTGTTTGATAGTTTTGCTGATAATGCCATACCTACTCCAACAGATAAACCTTGCCCCAATGACCCCGATGTCATATCTACACCTAATATTTTTTTCATCTCTGGGTGTCCTTGCAAAAGTTTGTTTGATTTTCTTAAATATTTAAGTTCATCTAAAGAAAAATAACCTTTGTTTGCCAAAGTCGCATATAAAGCCGGAGCTGTATGACCTTTGGACAAAATAAACCTATCTCTGTTTTCATCTTTAGGTTTTTTAGGGTCTATTTTCATTTCACAACTGTATAGATATGCCATAATATCTGCTATTGATAATGATCCTCCTGGATGCCCTGATTGAGCATGATAAACCTGCTCTAATATACCTAACCTTATATTTTTCGCGAAATCTTTAACTTCTTTTTTCTTTACAGAATCCATAATTACCCTCCAAAATTATTTATTATATAACTAATAAAATCTGCCACTGCGCCATCTTCACATTTACTAAATGTTTTTGTTGCAACCTTTTTTATATCTTCATTTGATCCTTGAGTAGTACCACTCATTGTAGCATCTTTTAACATAGCCACGTCATTATAGTAATCTCCAATTGTAAATACTTTTGTTTTATCTATATCAAAGTTTTCAAGTAAAAAGTTAATACCTACACTTTTATTTATATCTTTAGGCGTAATCTCATAATAAAACTCTCCGCTTCTTACAAAACTATAATCTTTATATTTATTTTCAAGGTAAGTCTCAAGTTCTTTAAGTTTTTCATCTTCATGCGTAAAAACAACTTTTAAAATTTCTTTAGGTAATAAATCTAAATTATCACATTTTACATATGTTAAATTTTCAGCAATAATATGACTTTTTGAATACTCGTTTTCATTTACTATATATATATTATCTTTATCCATAACATTTATACCGATATATCTAAAGTTATCATTTACATCTTTTATAACTTCTTTAACTTTACAATCAACATAATAAACCTTTAAATACTCATCTTTTATATAATCGTAAATTGCACCACCATTACATATAATTGCTGGTAAATTAATGCCTAATTTATCTATATAAGGTCTTAAAGACTCTCTAGTTCTACCTGTCGCAATTGTAAAAAAACCACCTAAACTTTTAAACTCATCAATCTTTTTAAAGTTTCTTTCATTTATGACTCCATTATGGCCTAACAATGTACCATCTAAATCTGACACTAGTATAAAATCTTTTAAACTTTTACTCATGTTAATCCCCTTACTATATTTTCTTTAAAAAATTCTCAAAATAATATGGTATTTCACTTTTGAAAATCATTTCTTCTCTTGTCGTTGGGTGTATAATACCTAATGTTCTAGCATGTAAACATTGACCATTTAATTCTTTTATAACTCTTTTAGGTCCATAAACATCATCGCCTGCCACAGGGTGTCCTACGCTTGATAAATGAATTCTTATTTGGTGTGTCCTACCTGTTTCTAGTTTAAGTTGTAAATGTGTAAAATCTTCGTATTCAGCTAAAACTTTATAATGAGTTATTCCTTCTCTACCATTTTTATCGATAGCCATTTTTTTTCTATCTTTCTTGTCTCTTCCAATAGGTTTATTTATAGTACCCTCTCTATCTTTTACTCTACCATAAACAATTGCCTCATACTCCCTTAAAAAACTATGTTCTTTAATTTGCTTTGATAAAAAATTATGTGCATCATCATTTTTAGCTATTATTATAAGTCCAGATGTGTTTTTATCTATCCTATGTACAATACCAGGTCTTATTTCACCATTTATACCAGATAAATTTCCCTTGCAATGATATAAAATTGCATTTACCAATGTGCCATCACTATTCCCTGGAGCAGGGTGTACAACCATATTTTTATCTTTATTTATAACTAAAATATCATTATCTTCATATACAATATTTATGCTTATTTTCTGTGGTTTAATATCAAGTTCAATTGGTTCAGGAATATTTATAGTAATTTTATCGTTTAATCTTATCTTATAGTTTTTATTTATTAATTCATTATTGACTTTAACATTATCATTATTAATTAAGTTTTGAATATAATTTCTTGTTTTACCTTCAATTTGTTGTACTAAAAATTTATCAATTCTCAAATTTACATCTATATCTTCTACAGTAAAATTATCAGCTAACATTTCACACTCTTTCTTTATCAAAAAACAATAAACAAGTAAACATTAAAACACTACCTGTAAAAACTAAAATATCTGCAAAGTTGAAAATAGCAAAATTTATAAAAACAGGTGATATATAATCCACAACAAACCCTCTAAAAACTCTATCAATTAAATTACCAACTCCTCCAGATATAATCAAAGATAATGCAAAAATCAAAAGGTTGTTATCTAAGTTTTGTTTTATTATATAATACACTAAACCCACCATTATAATTACACTAACAATAGATAATGCCAAAATATTACCCTGAAAAATCCCAAATGCTGCACCCCTATTTTCTACATAATTAAACTCTATAAAACCTTTTATAATATTAAGTGGTCTTTCACCTCTTAAGTTTGTATATATAAAATATTTTATTACCTGATCTAATATTACCATCAATATAACAAAAATTAAACATTTTATTTTTGTTTTCATATATCTCCCTACAAAAAAATACACCATAAGGTGTATTTTTAGTTGATTTACTTTTAATTTCAATTACCCTAAAACATTTGCACACCTTTTGCATATGGTAGGATATTTATCATTTATACCAAAATCTTCTGTGTAACACCAGCATCTCTCACATTTTTCACCCTTAGATTTTTCTACTAAAACAACAATATCACTACCTTCTTGAGTAAAACCATCTATTACACTGCCTGTAATATTTACATAAGAAACGATAAATGCCTCTTTTAATTGATTTTCTATACTTAATAAAAACTCATATTCTGTTGTGTTTTTAGTATATATTGTTATCTCTGCATCTAAAGATGACCCAATAACTTTATTTTTTCTTGCCTCTTCTAATGCTTTTTTAACAATTTGTGAAACTACTGAAATCTTATCCCATTTTAATAAAATTTCTTCTTCATCTTTAATATCAAATTGTTCTGGCATACAGTTAAAAACAACGTGTTCTAAATCATTCTTTTTTGTATGGTTCATATGTTGCCATATTTCTTGAGATGTAAAAGCCAAAATTGGTGCCATTAATCTTGTTAAAGATGATAATATAGTATAAATAGTTGATTGAGCTTTTTTCCTTGTTTCTGAATCAGCTTTTTCTATATATAACCTGTCTTTTAAAATATCTAAATAAAAGTTAGACATATCAACTACACAAAAATTATGTAATGCATGATAAACAATGTGAAAATCTAATGTTTCATATCCAGATATTGATTTTTCTATTAATTTATTTAATTTTATTAAAGCAAGTTTATCAGTTTCTTCTAAATCACTTATTGAAACCATATCTTTATTAGGGTCAAAATCATTTATGTTCCCTAAAATAAATCTTGCTGTATTTCTGATCTTTCTATATGATTCTTTTAACTGCTTTAAAATTTCTTTAGAAATTCTTATGTCTGTATGATAGTCAGATGATGCTACCCAAAGTCTTAGTATATCAGCACCATATTCTTTAATTATATCA
>JBOFNA010000164.1:0-3579 GCA_051658665.1 Oscillospiraceae bacterium | reverse complement strand
AATAATTGTGTATTCCAATGCATCATTTTGTGATAATGTTTCAACAATTTTAGAAACTGTAGAGTTTTTTTGACCAATAGCAACATATATACAAATAACATCTTGATCTTTTTGGTTTATTATAGTATCTAAGGCTATTGCTGTTTTACCAGTTTGACGGTCACCTATTATAAGTTCTCTTTGACCTCTACCAATTGGTATCATAGAGTCAATAGCTTTAATACCTGTTTGTAAAGGTGTATCTACAGAACGTCTATCTAAAATACCTGGTGCACTTGCTTCAATTGGCATTTCTTCTTTTATGTTTAAATCGCCTTTTCCATCAATTGCCTTACCTAGCGCATTAACTACACGACCTAAAAGTTTTTCGCCAACAGGTACACTAACAACTCTACCTGTGCTTTTAACAGTTGACCCTTCTTTTATATCGTGGTCAGACCCTAGCATAACTGCACCGATACCATCTTCTTCTAAGTTTAATGCCATTGCATAAACGCCATTTGAAAATTGTAAAAGCTCGTTACTCATACAATTATCAAGACCGTATATTCTTGCAATACCATCTCCAACTTTAACTACAGAGCCAACATCGCTAACTTCAGTTTTAGCGCTATAATTTTTAATTTGCTCTTTAATTAAACCACTTATTTCATTTGGATTTAACTGCATTAACTCACCAACTTTCTATACCAAGTTGCTATCTATCGCATCTTGTATGCTACTAAGACGCGTTTTAACACTGGAATCTATTTGCTTGTTTTTTATTTTTAAAATCAACCCGCCTATTATAGTTGGGTCTATTTCATTTGTAATCTTAATTGTATTAGACATTTCTAATTCTAGTTTTTTTGTTAACTTTTCTTTTTGTTGTAAAGTTAGTTCTTTAACAGATGTAACTACAACCTCACATATATTGTTTTTTTGATTATATATGTTTTTAAACTCAGAAGATATACTACTTATATTATCAACTCTATTGTTATCAGATAAAACCATTAAAAAGTTAAGTAAATAATCATTTATTCTACCTTTAAAAATATTTTTTAAAGTATCTTTTTTCTGATCTTTTGATAAAATTGGAGTCCCTATTAATTTGTAAATTTCATTGTTTTGTTTGAAAATATCACTAATATCTGTCAATTGTTGCAATAATTCATTTTCAATGTTTTTCTCAACTGCAACATCCATCAAAGATGTGGCATAAACTTTTTCTACACCTGCCATTTTTCTTCACCTACGCCATCTATAAATTGATTTATAAGTTTGTCGTGGTCAACTTCTGTCATATCTTTTTCAATAACTTTTGAAGCCATTGCTATTGCCATAACAGATATTTCGCTTTTTATATCATCAAAGGCCTTGCGTTTTTGACTTTCAATTTCCAAATTAGCTTTTTCTTCAATTTTTTTAGCTCTAGCTTTTGCCTCTTCAATAATACTATCAGATTTTCCGGCAGCTAAAAGTGTTGCAGTTTTCACAACTTCTTCAGCTTCGTTCCTAGCTTCTTTAATTTTCTCTGTATATTGGCTTTTTAAATCATAAGCTGCATTTTTTTCTTGCTCTGCATTCTCTAAATTGCCTTCTATTTCATTTTTTCTTTTATCCAGCATATCATTAACTGGTCCAAACAAAAATTTGTTTAAAAAGAAAAGTAAAATCAGAAAATTTAAAATAGTAAAAAGAAGTGGCCAGCCTATATCTAGTATGCTAGCATTCATATTATTTCACCTTTCTTGTTTTTAGCCTAAAAGACCAACTAATGGGTTTGCAAATAATAAAATTAATGCTATAACTAAAGCATAAATACCAGTTGACTCAGCAAATGCTGCACCTAAAATAAAAGTTCTTGTAATTAAACCTTGCGCTTCTGGTTGTCTTCCTACTGCTTCTGTAGCTTTACCTGCTGCATAACCTTGTCCTATACCAGGTCCTATACCTGCTATCATTGCTAAACCTGCTCCTATAGCTGAAGCTGCTAATACTAATTCCATAATAAAATTCCTCCAAAATAATAAAGTTTTTGTTTGTTAAAATTAATCATCTAATGCCATTGTTATAAACACCATAGATAATGTGCTGAAAATAAAGGCTTGTATAAAGCCTGTAAAAATATCAAAATAAACTGATAAAACAGCTGGTATACCTAATTGTAAAATAGGTATTGTTATGTTAAATAATGCAGTTGTTAAAAACCCTAGGGCACCATACAAAAGTGTCGTTATAACATAACCTGCAATTAAATTTCCGTAGTGACGAAACGACATTGAAATTGGTGTCGCTATTTCACTTACTATGTTTAATGGTAACATAAAAGGTAATGGGTCTACATAACCTTTTAAATAAGAACCCAACCCATTTTTCATTTTTGCTTTATGTATCAAAAACGTTGTTATTAAAGCCCAACCCAATGTTGTATTAAAATCACTTGTAGGTGCTCTAAGCCCAATTAAACTTGAAAAGTTAGATACAATAGAAAATATAAACAAGGTTCCTATATATGGGGCATAACTTAATTTCTCTTTGCCCATTGTTTCGGTTACCATGGCTCTTATAAAATTGACATAGCTCTCAGCTAAAAGTTGTCTTTTACCTGGAACTCTTTCCATTTTTCTAGTTAAAACAAAAGCTAAAACTATAAGTACAACCATTATAATCCAAGAATTTACCAATGTTTCAGGAATTTTAATTCCCCCCAAAATAGGTATCTCAAATATAATCTTAGGTCCATTAATGGATACTCCTTCCATTCTAATCCTCCTTTCCTAGAAAAACTCTTAAAGAAAAAAATACCTTTGGATAGAAAAGATGTATAATAATCATCCATTCATTTATATCTTTATGCAAAAAAGCAATAGATAATATAATTAAAATAGCAGTATATCTTAAAAAGTAACTTAAAAATATATGCTTTTGCGCCTGATACGGCGTTTTTTTCAGTGCATCTATAGATGTTCTAACTAATATCAAAAAATTTAAAGACATTACAGTTAGTCCAAATAGTGTGCCTAAAATATCAGAAATATTAAAACTATTATTGTAAATAAGTAACAAAAAAATACTAAAGTCAATAACAACGGAATATTTTAAAATAAATAAAACATCTTTTACATAATTAATCATAATACCTACACATTATCATCGTCATTATTTTTATCTTCTTTAGTCAGAAGATAATTTACTGTTTTCGACACATTATAAAAACCAGATAAAACTCCAATTAAAATAAACAATACACTTACTAAATTACCTAACCCAAAAAAATTCTTTATTAAATTACCAAGATATAAACAAATAAATATTGGTATAATCATAGACATGCTTATTTGGGATATGTATGTAATGTATTTTAGGTTTTTATAAAAACTATTCATTAAACTCTTTCTTCACATTTATTTTTAAATAAAAAAACATTTAAAATTTAAAAACTTTTTATGTCAAAACATAAGATGTCTACCTAATTAATTTTAACATCTTTTCTGTTTTTATATTAAATCATCTTAAACAATTTTTTGAAAATATAAATCTGTTTTCTGTGATATTAATTAAAAATTTATTAAACTATATATTAAAGTTTTTAAT
>JBOFNA010000163.1:0-12761 GCA_051658665.1 Oscillospiraceae bacterium | reverse complement strand
AGATGTATTTATAAGAGTATCTGACAAATTTTCTACTGCACTGCATATAGATACTGATGAGGCTAACGCTATTGCACCTAGTGGAGAGATTTTCGGAGAACTTATAAAATAAAAAAACTTTAAACTATATATTTATTTTCAATTTTTTAATAATTAGAAGATATATATTATATTTATAGTGAAAAAAATAGCACTTTATTTAAAGTGCTATTTTTATATTTTTATATTTTTATATTTTTATAAAGATAGTTTATAAATTTCTTTAACATCATTTTCTTTTAATTTAACAAAGAAACCTATGGTTTCATTACCTTTAAGAGCCTTTTTAGACATTATATCAATATCTTTTCCTGTTAAATTGATATGACTCATTCTTGTAGGCAAACCAATTCTTGTGTAAAAATCTTCAAGTCTTTTGATGCCTTCAAGGGCAATTTCTTCTTTATTGTGGGAAGAGGTTTCTACACCAAAAACTCTACTTGCAAATTGTACAAACCTATCTATATCATTTTTATATACAAATTTCATCCACGCTGGGAAAACTATAGCTAACCCTGCACCGTGAGCAATGTCGTATATAGCACTTATCTCGTGCTCAATACTGTGAGAGGCCCAGTCTTCTTCTCTACCTGTACCTAAAAGAGTATTATGTGCAATTGTACCACACCACATAATTTGACTTCTATGGTTATAATTATCTGGGTTTTTTATTGCTAATGGTGTGTGGTGTATTATTGTTTTTAATGATGCCTCAATTAGTCTGTCTGTAAAGTCAACATTTTTACTATTTGTGAAATAGCGCTCCATTAAATGTGACATTATGTCACATGATCCATAGGCGGTTTGAGAACTTGGCAATGTGTAACAAGCACTAGGATCAAGAAATGAAAATACAGGGAAAAGTGTATTACTTACAAAACTTCTTTTTAGAGAGTCTTTTTCGTTTGATATTACAGTAGAACAGGATGCTTCGCTTCCTGCTGCGGGTATCGTTAAAACTACACCTATAGGTAATTTTTTAATTATATCTTTTTCAGACTTTTTACCAATAAAAAAGTCCCAAACATCTCCATCACAATTTACGCCTAAAGATATAGCTTTAGCTGAATCAATAACACTTCCGCCACCTACAGCTAAGATAAAGTCTATATTTTCATTTTGACAAATTTTAATGCCATCATAAACTAAACTTAGCCTTGGGTTAGGCTCAACGCCCCAAAGTTCAACAAAATCAATTTGACATTTTTTTAAAGAATCAACAACGTTGTCGTAAACACCGTTTTTCTTTATACTACCGCCACCCATATGTAAAAGAACTTTTTTTACATTATTAGATTTTAACTCATTAGATATTTGGTTGTAATTATTTTCTCCGAAAATTATTTTAGTTGGGTTATTAAAAACAAAATTATCCATATAAATTACTCCTTTTAATTTGATTATATCATTAAGTTATGCATTAGTAAAGTATATGTATAATATGTAAACTTTAAATAATTTATTTTGCAAAACTATAATAAATATGGTACAATATTTTACAGTAGAGTGGTAGGAGATACATATGAAATTAAAAGAAGATTTTGTCAATTTAAGAAAACAGTACATTAAAAAAACTTTTTCTAGATTAAATGACAAACAATGCGAAGGTGTTTTAACAGTTAATGGACCTGTTTTAATTTTAGCAGGTGCTGGCTCTGGTAAAACAACAGTTTTAGTAGATAGAGTTTATAATTTAGTTAAATTTGGTAATGCTTATAATAGCGATGAAGTTTACGGACAAGTAAATCAAGAAGATATAAATGACATTGAAAAGGCCTTGAAAAGTGGTGAAGACTCGAATTGTATATCTTCAAAACTTTCAGTTTCTGCTGTTAAGCCTTATTATATTTTGGCTATTACATTTACAAATAAGGCAGCTAAAGAGTTAAAAGAACGAATAGCAAAAAGACTAAATAATGAAGATGAAAAAGTAAATGCCTTTACCTTTCATTCACTTTGCATGCGTGTTTTAAGAGCAGATGGCAATCATTTAGGGTATACTAATTCTTTTACAATTTATGATACAGATGATCAAAAGAGGCTTTTAAAAGATATTTATAAAACAATGGGTATTGATGATAAAACATTTCCGTATAAAGAAGTTATAAATACAATTAGCAGACTAAAAGATCAAATGATAACTTGTGAAGACTATATAAAAGAAAACAATTTAGATTACAGAAAAAAGATAATAGCTGAAATATATAAAAGCTATCAACATATATTGAAAAATTCAAATGCTATGGACTTTGATGATTTAATTATAAATACAGTTAATTTATTTTTACAGCAACCTGATATTTTACTTAAATATCAAAATAGGTATAAATATATAATGGTTGACGAATATCAAGATACAAACCATATACAATACAAATTAGTTAGTATTTTAGCTAGTCAACATAAAAACATTTGTGTTGTAGGTGATGATGACCAAAGTATTTATAAATTTAGAGGAGCTACAATTGAAAATATTTTAAACTTTGAAGAGCACTTTGAATCTACTAACGTAATAAAGTTAGAAGAAAATTATAGATCAACTGGTAACATATTATCTTCAGCAAATGGCGTTATATCTAACAATAAAAAAAGAAAAGGCAAAGAACTTTGGACAAGTAAAGATAATGGTGAGAAAATTACTTTGTACCGCTGTAATAACGAGCGTGAAGAAGTTGAGTTTGTTAACCAAAACATACAAGAGCATGTTAAAAATGGCGGAAAATTAAATGATATTGCAATTTTATATAGAATGAATGCTCAATCTAGTGCAATTGAACAATTTTTCGCTAAAAGTGGTATTACATATAAAATTTTTGGCGGACTAAGATTTTTTGATAGAAAAGAAATTAAAGATGTTTTAGCTTATTTATGTGTTATTAATAATCAAGATGATAATTTAAGGCTTAAAAGGATAATAAACGAACCTAAAAGAGGTATTGGTGATAGTACAATAGCTAAAGCTGAAAAAATTGCACAAAATTTAAATACTAGTCTTTTTGAAGTTTTGAAAAATGCGGAAAAATATGAAGATTTAGCAAGAAAAAGTAAATCTTTAAAAGATTTTGCAGAAATAATTGTTAAATATAGAAATGCTATGGAAAAACAATCATCTATTCATGATTTGACTTTTGAAATGTTAAATGAAATAGGATACATAACTTGTCTTGAGTCAATGGGGTATGAAGGTGAAACAAGACTTGGGAATATTAAAGAGTTTTTGTCTAACATAGCTTCATTTGAAAAGGAAAATAGTGAAGGTAAATTGAGTGACTTTTTAGAAGAAATAGCATTAGTTACAACCTTAGACAACTACAACGAAACTGATGAATACATAACTTTAATGACCATGCACTCATCAAAGGGGCTAGAGTTTAACACTGTTTTTATAATAGGTTTAGAAGAAGGTATTTTTCCTAGCAAGCAATCTGAATTTGACGATGACCTTTTGGAAGAGGAAAGACGACTTTGTTATGTTGGTATAACTAGAGCCAAGAAAAAGCTTTATATAACAAATACTGAAAGTCGTATGATATTTGGACAAACTAATAGAAGTAACCCATCAAGGTTTATTGCTGAAATACCTTCAGAAAATATTGATTATTTAGATAATACAAAAACTGGTAGTGGACACGTTGGGATTAAAACTGGTTATCAAAATGCAAGAGTTAAACATACAGGTTCTATATTATCAATAGGTAAACAAAAGCAAAATAAACAACAAAAGCAAAATCATGTTGTTGGTGATGTTATAAAACATAAAATTTTTGGGCAAGGTATTATTAAAGAGTGTTTACCAATGGGGAATGATGTTCTTTTAACTATTAACTTTGATAACAATACAGTCAAAAAGATTATGGCTAACTTTGCTAATTTAGAAAAAGTTTAAATTTAATGGAGGTAGATCATGAGGGTTATATTATTATCACATACCCCAATGCCAGCTTTAAATATTGCGAATGCTGCAAAACTTTGTTATAGTAAGAGCGATATATTAGGCCTTAGAGAAAAAATTACAGATGAAAAAGCAAATAGTTTTGTAAATATGTTATCTAGTATGGGACACGAAAGCCCAATTGAACATGCAAGTTTTACTTTTGGTATAGAAGGAGTGTCAAGGTCACTTTTAGCTCAAATAACTAGACATAGAATGGCGTCATTTAGCGTTAAAAGTCAAAGATATGTAAATGAAGGCAAATTTGAGTTTATAATACCGCCACATATCGAGGCAGATGAACGAGCAAAAAAGATATACTTAGAAGCAATGGATGATGATAGTACAAAATATAATCAGTTAGCTGCTATTTTAAAGGAAAACCATATAAAAACACTTATGAAAAAAGGTGAAAGCCTTGAAGAGGCGTCTAAAAAAGCGGAAAAGATGTCTATTGAAGATGCTAGATATGTTTTACCTAACTCTTGTGAAACAAAAATGATTACTACAATGAATGCTAGAAGTTTAGTTAATTTTTTCAAACATAGATGTTGTGAAAGAGCACAATGGGAAATTAAAAATTTAGCAGACGAAATGTTAAAACTAGTTTATGAAGTAGCACCGAGTTTATTTGAAAAAGCAGGAGCTAGCTGTGTTAGCGGACCGTGTCCCGAAGGCTCTATGTATTGTGGTAAAATTAAAGAGGTAAGAGAGTTTTACGATGATTTAAAGGTTCAAATTAAAAAATAGAGGTTTTTTATGAATGGTAAATTAATTGTTATAGATGGCACAGATGGTTCAGGTAAAACTACTCAGGCAGATATATTATATAAAAAACTTAAAAATAGGTATGATAAAGTTTTACTTATATCATTTCCTAATTATGATAGCGAATCTTCAAGTTTGGTTAAAATGTACTTAAGTGGAGATATTTCGCAAAATGTAAACGATGTAAATGCTTACGGAGCATCATCGTTTTATGCTGCGGACAGATATATATCATATATATCACATTGGGGTAAGTTTTATAACGATGGATACATTATAGTTGCAACAAGATATGTAAGTTCGAATATTATACATCAAATGACAAAGCTTAATAAAGAATATTGGGATGACTTTATTACTTGGCTTAAAGATTTCGAACACGAAAAATTAGGGTTACCTAAACCTGACAAAACAATATATTTAAACATTAGTAGAGATGTTGCAAATAAGCTTATTGAAATCAGGTATAATGGTGACGATAGCAAAAAAGATATACATGAAAAAGATAAAGAGTATCTAGAAAAATGTGTTAAATCTTCTTTATATGTTGGGAAAAAAGAAAATTGGGATATAATAAATTGTTCTGAAAATGGGGAAGTTTTGCCTATAGAAGACATAGAAATATTAATAAATAAGAGCGTCGAAGAGGTATTATATGATTTTTAAACAACCAACGTTAGATGATAAACAAATTGTAGAAAAATATTTAAAAAACGTTAAATATTTTGGGTGTGAATACAGTATAAGTAATTTTATTTTATGGGCTAAATATTACAAAGTAGAGTTTTGTATAGTAGACGACATATTAATAATCAGGTCAAATAATGAAGGTATATCTTATAATTATCCTGTGGGAAATTTTAATCTAAAAGATATTATTGGTAAATTAATTAAACAATGTGAAGAAGACGGAGTAAAGTTTAGGTTGCACAATTTAACTGAATGTATGATTGAAGATATAGGGAAAATATATAAAGATAAATTTGATTTCACATTTGATGAGTCATCAAGTGATTATATTTATAATTCGCATGATTTAATTAATTTAACAGGTAAAAAATACAGCGCAAAAAGAAACCATATAAATAAAATAGATACTTTAGGGTGGAGTTACGAAAATATAGATGAACATAACATAAAAGACTGTATTGATATGAGTTGTGAATGGTTTAGAAAAAATGACTCTAGTAATGATGAAACAAAAATTGCAGAAAAAACTGTTATAAAAGATGCTTTTAATAATTTTGATTTTTTAGGTTTAAAAGGCGGGCTTATAAGGCTTGATAATAAGGTTATTGCTTTTTCTTTAGGAGAAGAAATTAATAAAGATGTTTTTGTTGTTCACATTGAAAAAGCTTTCTCAGATATACAAGGCTCATATCCTTTGATTAACAGAGAGTTTATAAAAAATGTAGCAAGTAAATATAAATATATAAATAGAGAAGAAGATATGGGTATTGAAGGGTTAAGAAAAGCTAAAAGGTCATATCATCCCGAGTTTTTATTGAAAAAGCATATTGGTATTTATAATGGATAGGTTTAATTGTAGGGTTGCTAAAACTTCAGATATAAATCAACTTAAAATATTATGGAAAGAGGCATTTGGTGACACAGATGAATATATAAACTTTTTTTATAATAAAGGTTTTTTTATATCTACAACTTTTTTGTATGAAGAAGATGGACAAATAACATCGATGCTTTCTTCGTTTGATGTTTGTTTTAATTATAATAAAACTGCGAAAAAAGGATCGTATATATATGCAGTGGCAACGTTAAAAAAGTTTAGGGGTAAAAAGCAAATGACTAAACTTATGAACTTTACTGAAGACTATTTATTAAAGAAAGATTATCAATTTTGCACTTTAGTACCTCAAAATAAAGGTCTTTTTGATGTATATGAAAAGGTAGGTTACTATAAATTTACTAAATTTAATAATATTGATATTAATAATATTGATATTAAATTAAATAAATACACTATAGAAGAATTTAAAAGTATAGATATAAATAAATATTTTGAAAATAGGAAGTCTTTTTTAACAAACAAGATTAGAAAAATAACTTTTTCAGAAGATTCTATTGAATATTTAAAATCAGAAATAGAGTTTAATGAATGTAAGGCGTTGTACAATAATGCCGAAAATTACAGTTTACTATATTATGAATTAGAGAGCACAATAATAATTAGAGAAATTATAACGAATTTTATTAATTATGAAATAATATCAGATATATCTAATTATTTTAAAACAAAAAACATAAAAATAAATCAAGTAGCTGACCAGCTAGATAGTTTTGAAGATGGCGAATATTATAGTATGATAAAAGCTTTAAATAAAAACTTTCAAATAGGTAACTTTTGTGATGTTTATATGAACTTAATGTTAGACTAATGAGGTAATTGTATGATTGAATTCAAGAAAACAACAAAAATAATTTTATCCATTATTTTTGTGATAGTTTTGTTTTTTGTAGGGTTAGGTATATATGTATATAGTGAAATTAATGGTTTTTTTAGAAATGGAACGGATATAGAGATAAGTGTAGAAGAAGGATCGTCAATTTCAAAGATATCAGATGAGTTAAAAAAAGAGTCTTTAATTGGGAATAGTTTAATGTTCAAAGTTTATTTAAAACTTTCGAAAGATAATGAAATTTTCAAAAAAGGTGACTTTATATTGCAATCAGGTAGTTATAAAGATGTTATAAGTGCACTTACATCATTACCAAATAACAATAAGTATAAATTAACCATAATAGAGGGTGAAAACTTAATT
The DNA here is from genome assembly GCA_051658665.1 of Oscillospiraceae bacterium. GTDB lineage: Bacteria > Bacillota > Clostridia > Oscillospirales > Ruminococcaceae > JBOFNA01. The sequence goes on along the minus strand of JBOFNA010000163.1, from coordinate 5,243 downwards.
CAAATATCTAAAAAGGTTGCAAGTAATGCGATTTCTACAGAAGAAGAATTTTTAAATGCAATAAATAAAAAGTATGGGTTTAAATTTGAAGAATTTATTGAAACAGATATATTAAAATTATTTGAAAACGAAGGATATGCATTTCCTGATACGTACTTTTACAATAAAAATACAACAGCTGAGGACATAGCAAAACTTATGTTATCTAACTTTGATAAAAGGTTTAAAGATGATTATTACGAGAGATTAGAGGAACTTGATATAAGTTTTGAAGAACTTATCACTTTGTCGTCTATAATACAACATGAGGCCTCAAGACCAGAAGATATGAAAATGGTTGCAAGTGTGTTTTATAATAGGTTAAAAAAAGGTAGTAATTTACCTAAGTTACAATCAGATGTTACTGTTTTTTATGCTAGAGATATTGTGAAAAAGATAACCGGAGATGATAAAAAAGTAAAAGCTTACAGCACATATTTAAGTGATGGGATACCAGTTGGCCCTATTTGCAACCCAGGCTTAGATGCCATAGAGGCGGCGCTATATGCGACGGATAATGATTATTTATATTTTTTAACAGACTTAAATGCAAAATTTTACTATGCAAAAACTTTAGAAGAGCATATTAAGAATAATAAAGAGGCAGAAAAAATTAATAATAAAATTAAAAACAATCAAAATTAGAACAAGAGGTAATATATGTTTAATCAAAAACCAGAATTACTATCACCAGCTGGAGATATGGATAGGCTTAAAACAGCTATTTTATATGGAGCAGATGCTGTTTACTTAGCGGGTAAAGCTTTTGGAATGAGAGCAGGTGCTAATAATTTTTCAAATGAAGAAATTATAGAAGCTGTGAAATATGCACATGAAAGAAATGTAAAAGTATATGTTACTTGTAACATATCGCCAACAGATGCGGAAATTGATGACATACCAGAATTTTTCAAATTTTTAAAATCAGCAAATGTTGACGCAATTATTGTTTCAGATATGGGAGTTTTAGAGTTTTGTAAAGAGTATGCTAGCGGGGTAGATATACATATGTCAACTCAAGCAGGTATTGTAAATTATGCAGCGGCAAAATCTTTATATAATATGGGAGTAAGGCGTGTTGTTTTAGCGCGCGAGCTTAGTTTAGAGCAAATCAAGAAAATAAGAGATAACACACCTGAAGATTTAGAAATCGAGGCATTTGTACATGGTGCAATGTGTATGAGCTTTTCAGGAAGATGTTTGATATCTCAGTATATGTTAAATAGGGATGCAAATAAAGGTGAATGTGCACAACCTTGCAGATGGAAGTATCATTTAGTTGAAGAAAAAAAACCGAACGAATTCATGCCGATTTTTGAAGATGACGGCGGAACTTATATAATGAATGCAAAAGATATGTCAATGGTTGAACATGTTGATAAAATCATAGAGGCAGGTGTTTCTAGTTTAAAACTTGAAGGTAGAGCAAAAGCAACTTATTATGTTGCTGTTGTTACAAATGCGTATAGGCATGCTATAGACTTATATTTAAAAGACCCTAAAAACTTTGATTGTCCATTTTGGATAAAAGATGAGGTTACAAAAGTAAGTCATAGAAATTACACTACTGGTTTTTATTTTGGAAAACCTGAAGATGGACAATGTTATGACAATGGTGGATATTTAAGAAATTTTACAGTTGTTGCAATAGTGGATGATTATGAAAGCGGTTACATAATTTGTACAGAAAAAAACAAATTTTTAAAAGGCGAAGAGTTAGAAATTATTGAGCCGTTGAGCGAACCTTTTAAAATAGTTGTTGAAGAGCTTTTGGATATGGATGGTAATCAGTTAGAATATGCAAATCATTCTGAGCAAAAAGTTAAAATTAAATGTTCAAGACCAGTTAAGAAAAATGCATTTATAAGAGTACAAAGAGATAAATAAAATTTATCTCTTTTTTGCTTAACTTTATTATGTGAAATTACTTGAAATATTTTTAAAATATGATATAATTAACAGTAAATAATAACATTAACTTATGTAATTATTTGTACAAATAGTGGGTCCTGTGCAACGAAGAGATTGCGAACCATGTCAGGCGGGGAACCGAGCAGCATTAAGCATTTGATTTGTGTGCCGCAGCAAACCTACTATTTGTACAAATAATTACATAAGTTTGGTTTAATAATGGCTTGTTATGTTTGCAATTAATAAAAAAGGAGATGAGTTTTTGTATAAAGCACTTTATAGAAAATGGCGCTCATCTAGATTTAAAGATGTAATAGGACAAGAGCCGATTACAACAACATTAAAAAATCAAATAATTAATGAACAGATATCGCATGCTTATATTTTTACAGGAACTAGAGGTACAGGAAAAACGAGTTGTGCAAAAATTTTAGCAAAAGCTGTAAATTGCTTGAATAACATAGATGGTGAGCCTTGTGGTGTATGTGAGGTTTGCGATGGGATTGAAAAGGGTAGCATTATGGACGTTGTAGAGATGGATGCTGCAAGCAATAATAAAGTGGATGATATAAGGTTTTTAAAAGAAGAGCTACAATATACACCATCTAAAACAAAGTATAGAGTTTATATAATAGACGAAGTACATATGTTATCAATAAGTGCATTTAACTCACTTTTAAAAGTTATGGAAGAGCCACCAAGTTATGTTATCTTTATTTTAGCGACCACAGAGATACACAAAGTGCCAACAACAATTTTATCTAGGTGTCAAAGGTATGATTTTAAAAGAATAAAAACACAATATATAAAAGAGCTCTTACTTTCTATATCTAAAAAAGAAGATATAAAGCTTTTGGAAGACGGGGCAAATGCTATTGCATTAATATCAGACGGAGGAATGCGAGACGCATTATCAATGTTAGATTTATTATCATCTGGCAATAATGAGATAGATGAGTATTATGTAAAAAAAACATGTGGCATAGCGGATAAAGAGCACATATTTTTTATAATAGAACACATTTCAAATAAAAGCCTTGATAAGATAATATTAAAATTAAATGAAATTTATCAAGATGGCGCAACACCTAAATTTATTTTAGAACAAATGTTAATTATTTTTAGAAATATTTTAATATCTCAATTTACTAATAATTATTATGATTTAATAGGTTGCTTAAACGAGGAAAAAGATTTTTACGAAACTATGAAAAAAAGTTTTAGCAAAAATGATATTATCTTTTTTATTGAAATATTAACAACAGGAATAGATAAGATGATCAACTCTGTTAGTAAAAAGATAGATATGGAGATAGCTGTTATAAAAATCTTCAATGGTAATGTTAAGGTTAGTGAAAAAGTGACGCCGAAAGATAAGAGTAAGGTAATAAAGGTAAAAGAAGAAACAAATATAATACAAGCACAATCGTTAGTAAATAAAGTTAAAGAGCCTTTAGGAGAAAAAGGTGAATTAATAAATGAGCCTGCTGTTTCCATTGAAAATTGGGGAGAGATTGTATCTAAGATAATAAAACAAAACCCTGCAATAGGTGGGGTTATGGCTGACAGTTTGGGTTATAAGCAAGGTGAGTATGTTTTAATAAAAAGCTCAAATGAAGTGTTATTTAAACTTTTAAGGCAAAGTGCAAATGCACGAGATAGTATTAGGCAAGTAGTGCAAGATATAATGGGTTATAGTTATAAATTAGGACCTTATAAAAATGATGCTCAAGAAGAGCTAGTAACAACAGAAGATCCAATAAATGGACTTATAGATAAAGTTTTAAAAGATAAAATAGAGTATATAGAAAGTTAGAGGATTTTATTTATGAAAGCAAGAGTACCAAAACAAGCATCGATGGGTAATAGAACACAGATGTTAAAGCAATTAAATGATGCTCAAGAAAAAATGGAGCAAACACAAAATGGGTTAAACGAAAGAGTCTTTGAATCAGTCTCAGGTGGAAATGCAGTAAAAGTACAATTTAATGGTAAAAAAGAGATGTTATCTATAAATATAAAAGAAGAAGTTGTAGACCCTGAAGACATAGAAATGCTTGAAGATTTAATCAAAGCGGCGGTAAATTCATGCTTAAAAGATGTTGAAGAAACATCAGAAAAAGAGTTATCTTCTATTACAGGTGGTTTAAATTTACCGGGTATGTTTTAATGAGGTATAAACTAGAGCCACTTGAAAACTTAGTTGACCAATTTGAGAGGTTGCCAGGGATAGGTAGAAAAACAGCGCAGAGGCTAGCATTTTTTGTCTTAAACGAAAAGAACAAATACGCAGAAAATTTTTCTAAAGCAATAATTGATGCAAAGAAAACAATAAGAAAATGTATAAAATGCCAAAATTTAACCGATAAAGAGATATGCTTTATTTGTGAAGATGAAAAAAGAGATAAAACAGTGATATGTGTAGTTGAAGATGCAAAAGATGTAAGTGCATTTGAGCGTACAGGTGAATATAATGGTTTATATCATATTTTAAATGGGCTAATATCACCAATGAATGGTGTAGGAGTTGAAGAGCTTTCTATTAAAGATTTGCTAATTAGAGTGTCAGAGATGGATATAAAAGAAATTATCATGGCGACTAACCCAACAATTGAAGGTGAAGCAACATCTATGTATATATCAAGAATATTAAAGCCGTTTGAGGTAAAAGTTACAAGGCTTGCATATGGTATACCGGTTGGTGGTAACTTGGAGTTTGCAGATGAGGTTACATTATTTAAAGCTTTAGAAGGGCGAAGTATAATTTAAGGGAGGTTTAACATGTCTTCAAATAAAACAATAGCTTTAAATAAAAAAGCAAAACATGATTATTTTATTTTAGAAAGCTTTGAAGCCGGTATACAATTACTTGGGACTGAAGTTAAATCTTTAAGAAATGGTAATGTTAATTTAAAAGACAGTTGGTGTGGAATAAATAATAAACATGAAATTTATGTTAATGGTTTGCATATAAGCCCATATGAAAAGGGTAATATTTTTAATAAAGATCCATTAAGAGTTAGAAAACTTTTAATGCATAAGAAAGAGATTTTTCAACTCCTTGAAAGCACTAAAAAAGATGGTTTCTCATTAGTTCCAATATCTATTTATTTTAAGGGTTCTTTGGTTAAATTACAAATTGGGTTGTGCAAAGGTAAGAAAAATTACGATAAAAGGCAAACAGAAGCAGAGAGAGATGCGAAAAGAGTTATAGATCGTACCATGAAAGAAAGGTACAAATAAATATGGGGGCGTAAAGGTTTCGACGGGGATAAAGAAGTATAGAAAGCGAG
>JBOFNA010000162.1:0-8342 GCA_051658665.1 Oscillospiraceae bacterium | reverse complement strand
GAAGACTTTTTATCTGCTGAGATACAAGCTGTTCCAGTGCACCCTGCTAAAGATGTAGGCTTAGATAGAAGTATGATAGGGTCTTATGGTCAAGATGATAGAGTTTGTGCATTTACATCTCTAATGGCCTCTATAAATGTTGAAAATCCTATGTATACTACAGTAAGCATTTTAGCTGATAAAGAGGAAATAGGTAGTACTGGTAATACCGGGTTAGAATCATATTTTCTTAAATATTTTATAGACGATTTAGCTGATATGTACGGCGTAAAAGGTAGAGATGTATTATCTGTATCTAAATGTTTATCAGCAGATGTAAGTGCCGCATTTGACCCTAATTATGCAGATGTTTATGAAAAAAACAATAGTGCTTATTTGAACTATGGTACGTCTATAATGAAATATACAGGGTCAAGGGGTAAAGGTGGTACTAGTGATGCCAGTGCTGAATTTATGGGCGAAATTAGAACTATGTTAAATGAAAATAATATTGCTTGGCAAAGTTGTGAGTTAGGTAAAATAGATGCAGGTGGCGGTGGTACCGTTGCCATGTATATAGCTAAATTTAATGTTGACGTTATAGATATAGGTGTACCTGTTATTTCAATGCATTCACCATTTGAGATAGTTTCAAAATTAGATGTTTATATGACTTATAAAGCTTGTGAAGCTTTCTTTTCTAAATAAAAAAAAGCTGTAAAATTTAATTTTACAGCTTTTTAAAACTAATATTAATTTTAATAAACAAATCTATTGACGAAAGTATAGTTATATAGTATAGTATAAATATATTAAAAAACATACAAAAAAAGGAGTAATTTATGAAAGTTACATTAAATGGCGGATCATTTACATTAGAAGGCAAGCAAGTAAAAGTAGGGGATATGGCACCGGATTTTGTTTTAATTAATAATTCATTGGAACCAGTTTCACTTAAAGATATGACAGGTAAAAAAGTTTTTGTTGTTGTTCCTTCTTTAGATACACCTGTTTGTGATTTAGAAGTACAAAAATTTAATAAAAAATCTGTAGATTTAAATGCAACAGTATATGCAATATCATCTGACTTACCATTTGCACAAGCTAGATGGTGTGGTGCTACAAGTAGTGATAAAGTTATTTCTTTATCTGACTACAATAGTAGAAGTTTTGGCCATAATTATGGTACATTTATTAAAGAACTTGCAATACAAACAAGAGCTGTTATTATTTTAGATGAAAATAATAAAGTTATTTATTCTGAATATTTAGAAGAAATAACTAATGAGCCAAACTACGAAGCTGCATATGCTTCTTTAGTTTAACTTTAATATTATTAAAAAAAAAGATACAGAATTTATTTCTGTATCTTTTTTATGCTTATTAATTTATTTTAATAACAAATTAATATATTACGTAAAATTAAACTGCTAATATATTTAACAATAAGTCAGATAAATCATATAAGTTTTTAACTGAAATTTGTTCATTTGTTGTATGTACTTTATCCATACCTGTTCCTAATACTATTGTATCAATACCATGTTGATTGAATATGCTTCCGTCACTACCACCACCAGTAGGTTGTATTGTAACTGGTAAATCAAGTTTTTTACACGCATCTTTTACAATATTAATAATTTCATGATTTTCGTCAATCTTAAAACAATTATATGCAGTTTCTACATCATATTTAATAGTTGCACCAAATTTTTCACAAGCATCTTTTAAACATTGTACCATAGAGTCAGTTTGATTAGTAAGTTTTTCTAAATTTATACTTCTTGCTTCAGCTGAAATTTCAACTCTTTCAGGTACAATATTTGTAGCATAATCAGCAATAAAAGAGCCTATATTCGCTGTTGTTTCTTCGTCAATTCTTAATAAGTTCATTTGACTTACTCCATAAGAAGCAACTTGTATAGCACTAATGCCTTTTTCTGGAGAAACACCAGCATGAGATTTTTTACCAATTATTGTAGCATTTATTTTTGTTTGTCCAGGTGCTATATTATATATTGATCCAATATCTCCGCTACCGTCTAAAGCAAGACCTAATTTAGATTCAAATTTACTGTAATCTAAATTTTTACTACCTAATAGTCCGCTTTCTTCACGAACAGTAAAGGCAATTTCTATAGGTCTGTGCTCTATGTTTTTTTCTTTTAATGTTCTAAGTGTTTCTATAATTGTTGCAACTCCAGATTTATCATCACTTCCTAAAACAGTATCTGATTTTGTTTTTATAAAACCATCTTCAATATATGGTACAATACCATTACCTGGTGCAACAGTATCTACATGGCTAGTAATCAAAATAGGGGAGTAGTCTTTATTACCTTCGATAAAAGCATATATGTTGTTTCCGTTAGACCCTATTTTAACACCAACATCATCTTGAAAACAATTGATGTTTAGATCATTAAGGTCATTAAAAACTCTTTCAGTCATTTGTTTTTCAAAACAAGTTTCACTATCAATCTTTACATAATCCAAAAAAAGGTTTAAAAGTCTTTCTTTATTTGTTGTCATATGATAATCTCCTTTTATATTTTATTTTAGATTTAAACCCCCTTATTAAAGGGGGTTTAATAAGGGTATATATTATTTATATGCAATAAAACTTATTATATCATTAAAGGTGCATTTGGACCTAAAGGTAAACCAAATAACATCCATCCAACTAATAATATGGACCAAGAAATTAAGAATGCAATTGAATAAGGTATCATAGTAGATATAATTGTACCTATTCCAGCATCTTCATCATATTGTTTAGCAAAAATTACAATCATAGCAAAATAAGACATTAACGGAGTTATTAAATTAGTTGTAGAGTCACCAATTCTATAAGCAACCTGTACTAATTCAGGACTATAATTTAATTGCATAAACATTGGTATGAAAACAGGAGCCATAATTGCCCATTTAGCAGAAGCTGAACCCATAAATAAATTAATAAATGCAGCTAAAACAATGAAAGCTAACATTAGAATAGGTCCACTAATACCAATAGATTGTAAGAAGTCAGCACCAGTAATAGCTAAAACAGTACCCATATTTGTATATGAAAAGTAACTTACAAATTGAGCGGCTACAAAAACTAAAGCAATATATCCACCCATAGATGACATACTTTCACATAAAGCATTACCTACATCTTTGTCAGATTTATATTCACCAGTTTTAAAACCATATACAACAGATGGTATGAAAAATAATAATGCAATTATTATAACAACACCGTCAATTAAGGGTGCGCCAGATATTAAAGACCCTGTTGTAGGGTTTCTAAAGAAAGAGTTTGAAGGAATAGATGCTATAATTATTAAAGCAATTAACCCTAAAAGTGTAAAGTTGGCTAATCTTAATGCTTTTTTCTCAATATCAGATATATTTTTAAAATCTTGATTATTTTCAACTAATTTACCATTATATGTACCTAATCTAGGTTCAACAATTTTATTTGTTATAAATGTACCAACAATAACTATTAAGAATGTTGAAACTATCATAAAAAATAAGTTGCCTGTTGGCTCAACTACATAACTTGGATCAATTATTGCTGCGGCCTCAGTACTTAGTCCACTTAAAAGTGGGTCAAGTGTACCTATGATTAAGTTTGCACTAAAACCACCTGAAACACCTGCAAATGCTGCAGCTAAACCAGCTAAAGGATGTCTGCCAAATGCTAAAAACATTAGGGCACCAATAGGTATTAACACAACATATCCAGCATCAGAAGCTATATTTGACATAACGCCTAAAAATATAACGACAGGAGTTATTATATTTTTTGGAGTTATTGAAACAGCACCTCTTAAAAGTCCTGAAATATATCCACTCTTTTCGGCAACTCCAACACCTAACATAGCTACTAAAACCATACCTAAAGGTGCAAATGATGTGAAATTTTTAACCGTACTAACTAAAATATAAGATATACCTTCTCTGCTTAAAAGGCTAATTATCTCAACTGTTTTAGTTTCAAGTTCTTTTGTCGCTGTGTTTATAAGTTCTCCAGTGGCACTTACACCCATTGCGCTTAGAATAGCAGATAACACTATTATTATAAGTGAGAATATAGCAAATAGTGTAACTGGGTGAGGTAATTTATTACCTACTGTTTCTATCCCATTAAGACATTTGTCAAAAAAGGATGATTTTGTTTTCTTGTTAGACAATATTAAGTCCTCCTTATTTTAAAAAATTTGTTATTTAATCATATTATCATAATTATATAAATATGTCAAATAATTAAACATTATGAAATTTTATAAATTTAATAATTCATATTTGTCCTGTAAAGTTACTTTAATCGTTTGAAAATAGTATCAATAGTATTGTTTTTGATATTTATATTGCTTTCATCTATCATTGAGGATATTAAATATAAGTCAGAATTATCAAAATTATCTGATTTTCCAACTAACCCCCAGTAGGTTTCTTCTAACTCTTTATTTCTTCCAGAGCTGAATATTTTACTTAAAGAATTAACAGTATCTAAATACTTAATATTAAAATTTGAAGATAATATAATTTTTGTAAATGTTTTTTCGTTTTCTATTTCAATCTTTATATTAGTTGATTGTATACCATAAAAGAATGTTATCATTTGATCAACAATATTACTTATTTTTTTATACTCATTATTCATTTTCTTTATCTCTTTCTTTTTTTGTTTTATATGATTCAAGAACTGGAACCAAAAATATAGCTATAAAACCTGTAGCAAAACCATTGTTATAAAGGTTTGTACCGCTGTGTAAAGCGCCTACATATAAAACCAATGAAGAATGTAGAAAACCTGCTAAAATTCCTGCTAAAATTCCAAACTGTCCAGCAATAGGTGCAAGAGCAGTACCAAAAAGCACAGCTAAAACTATTGAAGGGTCTGTTATGCTAAATATTTTAAATAACGATGCTATTAAGATACCTAAAACAATAGGCGTACAATTTTTAATATGTTTGCCTAGTGCAGCAAATCCGTGTATAGATAAAATCCCTCCTATAACAGGTCCGTTTAAAGTGCTACCTATTAATAATATATATGTTGTGAAAGCGAAAGATAAAATCCCCATATTAATTAATGTAATAGGGTAGCCTTCAGTTAAAACAAAATCGTCTACTAATCTACCAGTATGCTTTAAAAGTTTTTTGTAATTTTTAAAAGAATATCCATTTAATATGAAGCCAATTAAAAATGTTATAATAGATATAGAATAAATTAAAATAATTACACTTAAATAATTATCGCTACCCCAAATCAAAGTTGTATCAATATTTAAGTTAAAGGACTTTAATGTTGATATTATTATCATTCCAATGATACCACAAGCAAAACCAGAATTATAAAGGGTATATCCTTGGTGTGCAGAAAGAGTTTGTATTGAAATAGGGACTAAGATGTAACCTATTAATGATGAAATTATATACAAAATAATTGCAAAATAAAAATTCCCATTTGAAAGTTTTACTATTTCAGTAACTAAAGGAGCAAGAGCAGTGCCATAAAGTGCTATATTTAAATATTTGCTAAAATCTTCATTATTAACTTTACTATAAATAAAAACCCCGAAAATTATAGGCCAAATATTTAATAAATTTTTACCAAAAAGACTAAACCCTGCAACTAAATAAATGGCTCCAATATCGCTACCTATCATTTTAGACTTACAAATAACCTTAAGAAATATAACGATAAGCATAATTAAGCCACAGTTTAAAAATGCAGCACCTACACCACCTACTACAAAATAGTCAGTTAACAAAACATCTTTTGATTTTAATATATTAAATAATCCATTAATTACATTTTTGTAATTATCAACTGAAAAAGCAAATATAATAAATATAACTGCATTTATTATAAGTAAATGTAAAATGTTGAATTTTTCTTTGAAAATATTATGCATTTTTTGTTTTCTCCTAAAAAATTTATGTTTGTATACAAATATATTTCATTTTTTACATTTATTCAAATAAAATTTAAATATAAACTTGAAAAAATTCATTAATTATGTTATTATTTCAAAAATAGGAGATTTAATATGTCGATTCTAAACAACAAAAAATTAGATAAAAATTACTTTAAGAAAAAACAATTAAAGAAAACAAAAGAAGAAGTCGTAAAAGATAAGATAAATAAAATAGATAAAAATTTAAATAAAAAAAGAAAAGGTCCTGTGTTAAAAATTATAATCGCTATATTTTTAATACTATTATTTGCTTGTATATTTTTGATATATAATATAACATCAAAGATTAACACAACCAAAATTGATGAAAATAATTTAGGTGCAACAGACACTATTCAAAAAAACATTAAAAACATTGCTCTTTTTGGTTTAGATGCTTACAATGGCGGTGGAAGATCTGATACTATTATGATATTATCTGTAAATACCAAAGATAAATCTATAAAAATTTCTTCAATTATGCGTGACTCATATGTAAATATAAGTGGGAGAGGTAAAGATAAAATTAACCATGCATACGCATTTGGTGGCGCAGAACTTGCAATAAGAACAATAAACGAAAACTTTAAGTTAGATATTACTGATTATGTAACTGTGGATTTTACTGATTTAGCTAAAATTGTAGACGCAATGGGTGGAGTATCTATCGTTATTGATCAAAGTGAGCTTTCTATTATGTCATCACATATAGATAATGTGGCCAAAGAGATTGGTAAATCACCAATTTATTTAAAAGGTACAGGAAAACAAAATTTAAATGGTATGCAAGCAGTAGCTTACTCTAGAATTAGAAAAATTGGGAACGGTGAGTTTGATCGTACAGAAAGACAAAGAGAAGTCATGAATGCACTTCTAGCAAAAGGCTTAGAATTACCAGCTAATAAATATTATAGTACTGCATCACAATTGTTAAGTTTGGTTGAAACATCTTTAAGTTTACCTGAAATTATGGACCTTTCATCAATTGCTACAGCAGGTAAAGGGCTTCAATTAGACGAGTATAGAGTACCATCACCTAAAGATTTAGAAACTGGTGGAGATAAAAGAATAAATGGTATTTATTTTCTTGTCTATGATTTAGATAAATCATCAAAAGATTTGCATAACTTTATTTATGACACAGAGTAAAATATAAAATAAAAGATATACTTTTTAAAGTATATCTTTTATTTTATATAAACCATTTTTTTTATTATATATAAATTTGGCAGCATTGGCTGCAGATTTAGCGAAAATATCTTTTGAATAAACTTTATGAGATATTGTAATTTCTTCATACTCTCCAGATAATATTATATCGTGCTCGCCAAATATAGTCCCACATCTTATTGAATGTATACCTATCTCTTTTTTAGGTCTTTTTTGCATTTTTGTATGTCTATCATAATTATAAATATATTGATTATTTAATATATTATTAATTTCATCAGCAAGTAAAATAGCTGTACCACTAGGTGCATCTATTTTTTTATTATGATGTTTTTCTAATATTTCTATATCAAAATAATCATAAGTAGTTTTACTTATGTTAGATAATATTTTACTTAAAATACTAACACCATAGGACATATTACTTGACCAAAAAACAGCATTGTAGTTTGAGTGTTTTTTAATATTTTCAATATCTTCAGTATTATATCCAGTAGTACACAAAACTATTGGAACTCGATGTATTTTTGAAAATTTAAGTATATCATTTAATAAATATGGAGAAGAAAAATCTATTAATACATCTATTTTTTCTTTCACTTCTAAAATATTATGATATATATTATACAAATTTATTTCTTTATACTTTGATACTCCTGCTACAATAGATAGCTCATTATCTTTATTTATAATTTTTGTTACAGCTTTACCCATACCGCCTGTACAACCTATTAATAAAACATTAATCATTTATTATTCTACACCTTAAATTAAATTTAGTTTTTTCAAACTTTTTTCAAGTAAATCTATATGATACTGATACATTTCACAAAGAGGCAGGCGAGTAGAGCCAACAGATAACCCCATTATATTTAAAGCTTTTTTAACGGGAACAGGATTTACATCTATAAATAGATTATTAATTAAATCTAAATATTTTATTTGTAAATGACAGCTTTTTTCTATATTTCCGTCAAAAAATGATTTGCAAATTTCATTTGTTTCTTTAGGTAAAACATTAGCTAAAACAGATATTACACCAATACCACCTAAAGATAAAATAGGAGTTATCTGGTCATCATTACCAGCGTATATGTGCAAATTATCTTGGCATAATTGTATTGTTTTTAAAATCTGCGATATATCTCCACTTGCTTCTTTAGTAGCTATAATATTTTTGATTTTTGACAATCTTTCATATGTATTGGGTAAAATATTAATTCCAGTCCTTGATGG
>JBOFNA010000161.1:0-34150 GCA_051658665.1 Oscillospiraceae bacterium | reverse complement strand
AAATCCGCTTTGATAAAGAGATATCGCATCCATGTAGCCTTCAGTCAAAATAATATTATCTTTACAATTTTTTTTTGCGTTATTTAACGAAAATAAATGGCTGCTTTTGTTAAAAACAAGTGTTTCTGCACTATTTAAATACTTAGGCCCTTTGTTCCCTAAATCTCTACCACCAAATGCTACAACAGTACCACTAACGTCTATAATAGGGAAAATAATGCGGTTTCTAAATTGACTGTAAATACTCCCTTTTGCGCTTTTTACACCAATATTAGACTCAACTATTTCTTTTAAAGTAAACCCTTGTTTTTTTAAAAAATCAATAGCATCGTTAAAATCATCTTTCGCATATCCTAAGCCAAATTTTTTAATTGTATCATTTGTAAGTCCTCTGCCTTTTAAATATTTTAACGCATTTTTACCTTCTTCAGATATTAAATTGTCAAAAAAATATCTCGCAATCACCTTATTTATTATATGTACCTTGCTTTTTAAGTCATATCTTTTATTGTCTAAATTATCGTCAGGGATAGACAGACCATATCTTTGAGACAAAAATTTTACGCTTTCTACATAATCTAAGTTTTCATAATACATAACATAAGTTATTACGTCTCCGCCTTTACCGCACCCAAAACAATAAAAAGACTCTGTATCTTCATAAACCATAAAAGATGGACTTTTTTCAGAGTGAAAAGGACATAAACCCTTATGCTGCCTACCCGCTTTATTCAAACTAACGCCGGACATATTGACAACGTCTACAATATCCGCAATATTTTTTAATTGATTTAAAAAATCTGCTGAAAAAGACATATTAACTCCTAACTCACAACTAAATATATGTAAAAACTTTTTCTTTTTCTTCTAAAATAATTAAGCCATTTGATACATCAATTAACTTATGGCTTAATTTTAACACTTGTCCTTCTTCTACTATTAGACCCATTTTTATTTTATCTAAATATTCAATATAATCTATTTTTAAATTAAAATCATTTAAAATATTTTTAATTTTATCAAATAAACTGTATGTCATCCCTACAATACATTTAACATATACCCTTACATCTATGACCTCTGCACTTTTTATTGATAACGATGCAGAAGAAGAATAAGCTCTAATAAGTCCACCAGTGCCCAAAAGTGTCCCTCCAAAATATCTAGTTACAACAATACAGACATCTTTTAAATTTTCTTTTAAAATAATATCTAAAATCGGTATTCCTGCTGTGCCTTTAGGCTCCTTATCATCGCTATATCGCCTTGTTAAGTCATCTTTTAAGTTGAATGCCCACGTATTATGGTTCGCATCTTTATGTTTATTTCTTATTTCATCTATAAATTTAAAAGCCATTTTTTCTGTATCACATTGCGAAATATACCCTATAAACCTAGATCTTTTTTCAAAAAACTCGCAAAAACTAACATTTTTAACCGTCTTATAAGGCGACATATTCTGCATATAAACTCCTATGGAAAATAAGACGGTGCCAACTTGCACCGCCTTAAAATTAAATATCTAAATTATTTATCCAAAGAAAAACGCTTTTTAAATCTATCAACTCTACCGCCTGTATCTACAAGCTTTTGTTTGCCTGTAAAGAACGGATGACATTTAGAACAAATTTCAACACGAATATCTTTTTTTGTTGATCTTGTGTTTATGATTTCGCCACAAGCACAAGTTACTGTTGTTTCTTCATATTGTGGATGTATACCTTGTTTCACCCTTGTCACCCCTTTCATAAATATTTAGTATCATTTGCTAAATAATT
Organism: Oscillospiraceae bacterium; assembly: GCA_051658665.1. Classification (GTDB taxonomy): domain Bacteria; phylum Bacillota; class Clostridia; order Oscillospirales; family Ruminococcaceae; genus JBOFNA01. Next base: position 32,372 of record JBOFNA010000161.1, on the reverse strand, counting down.
CTATCATAACAAAAACTAAATTGCAAGCATTTTTTAAACGCAACCCATTATATCGTCAGATATTTTTTCTAAATCTTTAACTATTTCTTTATTTTTTTCTAAAAACATACCATTTGCTGTTAAATACGCTTTTATTTTAGGCTCTGTTCCTGATGGTCTTACTATTATAGACGCATCTTCACTTAGTTGTAACTCTATAACATTTGATTTAGGTAAATTAATAATACCAATTTTATTAGTTTTTACATCTTTATTAACGCTTATTAAATAGTCCTTAATGTTCAAAATATCATAATCATTAAGTTTATCAACACTTATATTACGAAGATTATTCATAATCTTTTGCATTTTTTCTATTCCACTTATGCCTTCAAAAGTATAGCTTTTTTGACTGTTATATATATACCCATATTGTTTGTATATCTCGTCTAGTCTGTCAGTTAGTTTTTTACCTTCATTTTTGTAAATTTGTGCCATTTTAACAATATGCATAGCAGACAAAACTGCATCTTTATCTCTAACAAAACCATCTGTCAAATAACCAAAACTTTCTTCGTATCCAAATATAAACCTATCTTGCTCATTTTTTTGATATAAGTTTTCAATTTGTTCACCAATATATTTAAAACCAGTTAATACATCTATACATTCAATTGCATTTTTTTGGCAAATTTTATTAATCAAATTGCTCGATACAATTGTTTTTACTACAATCGGATTTTTAGGCATTGTCTTATCTTTAATACGATTATTTATAACGTAATCAAGCATCAAAATTCCAATCTCATTGCCTGTTAAATTTTTAAAATCACCCTCATAAGGAACAGAAACGCCTACTCTATCGCAATCCGGATCTGTAGCCAAAATAATATCGGCTCTCTCTTTAGAAGCTAAGTCCAACGCTAATTGTATAGCCTCTTTAATTTCTGGGTTTGGGTACTGGCAAGTTGTAAAGTTTCCGTCTGGATCTTGTTGCTCTTTCACTATTTTCACATTTTTACACCCAATTTTTTGCAAAATATTATTTACAGGTATATTGCCTGCTCCATTTAAAGGTGTGTACACAATTTTTAAATTATCTTCAATATTTGATGTTATCTTTTTATCTAAAACCTCATTTAAGTACAACTCATAAATTTCTTCACCAACAACTTTTATTAGCCCCTGTTTTTTGCCATCTTCAAAGTCAATTGTTTTTACATCTTCAAAAATATCTAACTTATTGACAAAATCAATTACTTCTTTGGCAGGCTTATCAGTTAACTGACATCCATTTTCATCATAAGCTTTATATCCGTTATAAATAAAAGGGTTATGTGACGCCGTAATCATAATTCCGCCTTTAGATTTAAAATGTCTTACTGAAAAAGACAAAAATGGTGTTGGCATTAATGTATCTGTAATATAGCATTTTATGGAGTTTGCAGCTAAAACTTTGGCGCACTCTTTTGCAAATAAAAAAGATTTGTTTCTAGAGTCAAAGGATATACTTACAGAAATATCTTCGCTATATGTGTTATTTAGATAGTCGCTAAAACCTTGCGTCGCCTTTCTAATTGTGTAAATATTTACACAATTAGTCCCAGCTCCTATGACACCCCTTAAGCCTCCTGTGCCAAACTCTAGGTTTTTAAAAAAACTCTCTTTAATTTTTTCGTCGTCATTTTTCATATCATTTAATTCGCAAATTAAGTCTTTATCTTCAAGTTGTTTTTCTACCCATTTGTCATATTGCTTTTTATAATTCATAAAGCCTCCAAAAATTAAAATTAATATTATTATAATTGATTTAACTGTTTTTTCAACTATTTTATTAAATATTTATAATTTATCTTCTGTTTTTTATATAATTTGATTGTATCATTTTATTATATAATAACCAAAAAGCCAAGTAATATATTTTATACATATAACTTTAAAATGTTATTTTACAACCTATTAAAGAATAAAAAGTGCTTAAATTAAGCACTTTTTATTCTTTAATAACAACTATAACCTTTTTGTTTTAAAAGATCAATAATTTCTTTTTGGTGCTCAATATCTTTCGTTTCAACTAAAATATTTACAGCGCAACACCCTATATTCGTACTCTCGTCATAGGCTCTATTTACCACATTTACCACATTTACCTCTGTATCTGCTAAAATTTTCAAAAGCTTTATTAAGTTTCCTGGTTTATTTTGTAATATTGTTGATATTTCAGTTAGTCTACCTGAGTAAACAAGCGCTTTATTTAAAACATCTGTTAAAGTAGACATATCAACATTTCCACCTGAAATAACACAAACTACTTTGTTGTACTTTTTACAATCTATTTTTTTAGATAAAACTGCTGCTGCTGCAACAGCGCCCGCTCCTTCACAAATTGTCTTATGTCTTTCTACCAACGTCAACATAGATAACGCAATTTCCTTTTCTGTAACAGTTATTATTTCGTCTACATATTTTTTGCAAATTTCAAATGTTAAGTTGCCCGACCTTTTTACTGCAATGCCATCTGCAACTGTTAAAACGCCACCCAATGTTTCTATCTCGTCCTTTTTAATTGCATTATACATAGACGGCGCACCTTCTGCTTGCACTCCAATTACTTTGCAATTTGGTTTTAGTTGCTTTACACAATAAGCTATCCCTGAAATAAGTCCACCACCACCTATAGGTACAACAACTACATCTACATCGTCAAATTGTTGTAAAATTTCAAGACCAATTGTTCCTTGACCTGCCATTACCTCATAATCGTCAAAAGGGTGTACAAATGTCATATTCCTTTCTTTTTCAATTTTCTTTGCTTCATTATATGCATCATCATAAACGCCTTCAACTAATACGACCTCTGCTCCATACCCTTTTGTTGCCTCAACCTTTGAAAGAGGAGCACCCTTAGGTATGCAAATTACTGATTTAATATTAGTTTTACTAGCTGCCAAAGCAACACCTTGAGCGTGATTTCCAGCTGAGCAAGCAATTACACCATTTTTCTTTTCATCATCTGTAAGTTTACTTATTTTATAATACGCACCTCTTAATTTAAAAGACCCTGTTTTCTGCAAATTTTCACATTTTGTATAAACATTTTCACCTATTTTAGAAGCCGCAACTAAAGGCGTCACTTCTATTGCTCCTTTTAATATTTTTTGGGCATCATAAATCATATCCATACTTAACATAATAACTACACCTCTTCCAATATAATTGTAAAGTTAGTTGCAAATTTTACATATTTGTAATATATTATTATTATATCATTGATATTACCTTTTTCAATTATCAATTTTATTTATTGTCATTTATATGTATATTTATATGTGTAATGCCAATAAAGTTTATAGATAGTTTAAAATAAATTTTATATAAAGGTCGTGTTACAATGGACATAAAATCCAGTTTGCTAAATAAGTTTAAAGGTAAAAAAATTGGTTTTGTAGGTATCGGTGTAAGTCATATCGAAGTAATGATAATGTTTTCTAAAATTGGTCTTGACGTATGTGCATTTGATAAAAAAAGTGAAGATTATATTGGTGTCGATGTTATAAAAAAATTGAAAAATAATAACATAAAGATTTTTTTACAAGATCAGTATAAATGTTTTTTTGATTGCGATGTAATTTTCAGAACTCCTGGCATGAACTTTTTTGACAAAGACCTTATATATCTTAGAGATAAAGGTAAAGAAATAACCTCTGAGATGGAAGTTTTTTTCGAATTTTGTCCATGTAAAATAATAGGGGTAACTGGAAGTGACGGAAAAACAACTACAACAACTATAATAAGTGAACTTTTAAAAAAACAAGGCTTTATTGTACACTTAGGTGGAAATATAGGCACCCCTCTCTTACCTATCATCTTTAATATAAATAAAACCGATTTTGCCGTGGTTGAACTGTCAAGCTTTCAACTTATATCTATGAAAAAAAGCCCTCAAATATCTTTAATTACAAATTTATCTCAAAATCACTTAGATGTTCATAAAGATATGTTAGAGTATATATCTGCAAAGAAAAACATTTTTTTACACCAAAATAATAGCGATAAACTTATTTTAAATTTTAATGATGAAATATCTGAAAATTTTAAACCCCTAGTTAAGTCTAATTTATTTTGGTTTAATGGTAGTGCAAATATGGACAGATGCTGTTTTATTGATGAGTTTGGCGATATTTTTGTAAATAATAAAGAAACTAAAACAAAGATAATCAATAAAAATAACATTAAACTTGTTGGAGAACACAATGTTTTAAATTATTTAGCAGCTATTATGACTGTTATTGATTTAGTATCAGTTGATACAATAAAGTTTGTATCAACTGAGTTTAACGGGGTTGCACACCGAATGGAGTACGTAGACACTATAAACAATATTTCCTACTATAACGACTCTATTGCCTCTAGCCCAACAAGGACTATTGCGGGGTTGAAAAGTTTTAATAAAAAAATTGTTTTAATAGCAGGTGGATATGATAAAAACTTAGATTATTGTGATATATCAAAATATGTCATAGAAAAAGTCAAAGTTCTTGTTTTGATGGGTGAGACTTCAAAAAAAATTGAAACTAGTATTTTAAACGATGAAAATTTTAAAGATCAACTCCAAATAATAAAAGTGCAAACTATGGAAGAGGCTGTAATAGCTGCTACGAAAAACTCAAACAAAAATGATTTTATAGTTCTTTCGCCTGCTTCTGCAAGCTTTGACTTATATAAAAATTTTGAAAAAAGAGGCGAGCATTTTAAAGAAATTATAAAAAGTTTAAAAGGAGATTAAGGTTATGAGTACAAAGGAAATTTTAAAAAAATTATCTAACAGCTATGGTGTCGGCAATGATTATATAAGTATTACCAACACTATAGAAAGTTTAGTTGTTAAAAAAAGTCCCACTATAGATAAAAATCAAAATATTTTCTACACAATAAAAGGTAAAGGCAAAAACTGTAAAAAAGTTATGATAGATGCCCACATGGACGAAATAGGTTTTGTTGTTACCTATATAACAGACGAAGGTTTTTTAAAACTTGCTCCAGTTGGAGGTATCGATAAAAGACTTCTATTATCTCAGCAAGTCATTATTTTAAGTAAAAACCCTGTTGTTGGCTTAGTAAACTGCATTGCGCCACACCTCTCATCTAAAATAGATGGAGAAAAAGAAATAAACATAGACGACTTATATATCGATATCGGCATGACAAAAGAAGAGGCTATCTCTTCTGTATCAATAGGTGATTTTTGTGCGTTTAACCAAACTGCCGAAGATATGTTAAATGACTTTGTAACTGGTAAAAGTTTTGATAACCGTGCTTGCTGTACTGTTCTTATTAATTTAATTAATAAAATTAAAGATGGCGACTTTATTAACTTAGACCTAGTTTTTTGCTTCTCAGTTAAAGAAGAAGGTCAAGGTGCAGTAGGCGCCAAGTGTGCCGCATATTTAATAAACCCTGATTTTGCGATAGTTTTAGATGTTTCTTTTGCTAAAGCTCCAAATGTTTTAGATTATAAATGTGGCGAAATTAATAAGGGTCCTATGATTGGATACTCTCCTTTTTTAGATAGAGAAATGTCTGAAAACCTTGTTAAAGTTTGTATTCACAATAATTTGCTTTACCAAAAAGAAATAATGCCATCTTCAACTGGCACAAACTCCGACTCTATAATGTCATCTAGAGATGGTATAAAAACCGCTTTAATATCTATCCCCATAAAAAATATGCACTCTAGTATTGAAGTGGTTTCAATTAAAGATATTGAAGATGCAGAAACTTTAATTTCACATTATTTAAAGGAGGTAGATAAAAATGTTTAACTTAATAAAAAACTTATGTAATTTAGACGGTACGTCTTCAAATGAAAAAAATGTTAAAGACTTTATTATTAAAGAAATTAAAAGCTATTGCCAAGAAATTAAAACAGATAATTTAGGCAATGTAATCGCTTTTAAAAAAGGGTTAAAACAAAGCGACAAAAAAATTATGATATCTGCCCATATGGACGAAGTAGGTTTTATAATAACAAGTATTGAAAGTGACGGACTTTTAAGGTTTAGTCCTATTGGAGGAGTTGATCCAGCTGTTGTTATTGGTTGCCGAGTTAAAGTTGGCGAAAATAAACTTTTAGGTGTAATCGGTAACAAGCCAATTCACCTTTTAAGTAGTAGTGAAAAAAAAACCAAACCTACATTCGATAATTTATATATAGATATTGGTACAAAAAGCAAAGAAGAAACACAACTAAAAGTTGATTTAGGAGATTTTTGTTACTACTATGAAAATGCAAAAGACCTAGGTAACGGTTATTTAACTGGAAAAGCTTTTGACGATAGAATTGGGTGCGCCATACTAATACAACTTTTAAAAGAAGATATAAATTATGATACTTATTTTGCATTTAACACAAGAGAAGAATCAGGTTTAATTGGTGCTAAAACAACCTCTTTTGCAATTAACCCTGATTTTTCAATAGTAGTTGAATGTACAACAGCTGGTGATAACATTGGGTTTGTCGGTAAAGATAAGGTTTGCTCTTTAAATGATGGCGTTGTAATTTCATTTATGGATAAAGCTTGTATTTATGATAAAGACCTTTACAATAAGTCCATAAAATTAGCTGAAGAGTCTAATATAAAATGGCAAACTAAAACAGGTATTTTTGGTGGTAATGACTCTAGTGCAATACAGCAATCAAAAGATGGATGTAAAGTAATTGCTTTATCTACTCCTGGTAGAAATTTACACACATCAAGTATTGTTGTGAAAAAAAGCGATATACAAAATAATTTTGATTTAGCAAAAAAACTTTTAAACAACATTTTATGATATCACTTTTAAATTCAAAAGATTTTAAATTTTTTGAAAAAAAAATTAATGACTACCCTATACTAATTAAAATTTTATCTGAATTTATGGCTTATGAAAACAAATACACCTTTAATAATGTTTATATATTAAAAGAAAACAACAATATTAAAGGTTGTTTTTGTACATATAATAAATTAGCACTTTTATGTCTATTTGATTTAAAATTTTTAAATGATATTTTAAAGTTTTTAAAATTTAAAAATATTAGTTTTTTTATATTAAATGAAGATTTAGGAAATAAAAATAAAAAAAACTATCTAAATTTAATGTCATTTTATAGCCCTACAAAACTTTATGATAATATTGATATTTTCAAAAACTTTAAATTAACTTTAAACGAAAATTTAAAAGATACTTTTAGTCTTATCAAAAACATGTACCCAAAAATTGATTTCAATACATTTTATGTTAATATAAACCATAAAATAAGACATAAAGTTTACAACATTTACAACCTTTACAACCATTTAAACGAGCCTATAGCAACATTACAAGAGGTTTTGTTTTTAAATCAATTTTCTTTTGTTGAAAATCTTTACGTTAACCAAATATACAGTAATCAAAATTTAGGTAGTTTTTTATTAGACTATTTAAAAACTAGTAATAAAACAATTTACCTTTTATGTGACGATAACGTAAAAGGTTTTTATTTAAAAAATAACTTTGAACTTAAAAATAAATACGTAAAATATGAGGTAATTTAAATGCTTGACAATTTATTTAATATAGACAAAAAACTTTTACATTTAGACGCTTTAACTTTAGATTTTTGTAAAAATCAATTTTATGAAATAGAAAAAATAAAAGAATTTAACCAATTAAAGGTTTTAAAAGCTTTTAACGACAATAAAGTTAGCGACATCCATTTTAACGAAACAACTGGTTATGGGTACGCAGACATTGGTAGAGATAACTTAGATAAAGTTTTTGCTCAAATAGTTGGCGCTCAAGACTCTTTAGTAAGACATAATTTTGTTTGTGGTACCCACGCTTTAACAGTAGCTCTTTTCGGTGTTTTAAGACCAAATGATATAATGACATGTGTTACCGGAACACCCTACGACACTATGCAAGGAGTAATTGGTATAAATGAAAATAAACAAGGATCTTTAAAAAACTTTAATATTTTGTATCAACAAGTTGATTTGTTGAAAAATGGCAACCCTGACTACGAAGAAATTAAAAAAGTTTCATTAACATCTAAATTAATTTATATACAGCGCTCAAGAGGTTATAGCGATCGACCATCACTAACTATTGAAACAATCTCAAAAATTAGTAAAGTTGCTAAAGACGCTAACCCAAATGTTATAGTTTTTGTAGATAATTGCTACGGTGAGTTTGTCGAAGAAAAAGAGCCAACACAGGTTGGAGTTGACTTAATGGCAGGGTCTTTAATAAAAAACCCAGGTGGTGGTATCGCTAAAACTGGTGGGTATATAGCAGGTAGAAAAGATTTAATTGAACTTTGCTCTTATCGTCTTACAACTCCAGGTACTGGTCGTGATGTAGGTTGTACTTTAGGTAACAACCGAAGTTTATATATGGGTTTATTTTTTGCACCTAATGTAACTGGAGATGCTGTAAAAACATCTGTATATACAACTTGCCTTTATGAGCAACTTGGTTTTAACATTACCCCTAAATATACTGAAAAAAGGACCGATATAATTTCGGCAATTATGCTAGGTACTAAAGAGCGCCTAATATCTTTTTGTCGGGGTATTCAAAAAGGTTCGCCAGTAGATGGTTTTGTGACTCCTGAGCCGGGTCCCATGCCTGGATATGACTGCGATGTTATTATGGCAGCTGGTGCCTTTCATATGGGTGCATCTATTGAGCTTTCTGCCGATGCACCTCTGAGAGAGCCTTTTTCCGTATGGGTCCAAGGCGGTTTAACCTTTTATTCTGCTAAAATTGGTATTTTATTGTCTGCCCAAAAACTTTTAGAAGATAATTTATTGAACATTTAATAATTTAAAATTAATGGAGTTAACTATGGATATTATAGAAATAATAAAAGTTATTTTAATAGGCATTGTACAAGGTATTACAGAGTGGCTTCCAATTAGTAGTACTGGTCATATGATTTTATTAGATGAGTTTATTAAACTAGATATAACTGATGAGTTTAAAAAAATGTTTTTTGTTGTAATTCAGTTAGGATCTATCTTAGCGGTTTTAATTTTATACTTTAATAAATTAAACCCGTTGTCTAAAAGCAAAACGTTGAATCAAAAAAAAGATATCTTCAACTTATGGATTAAGGTTATAATTGGCGTAATCCCCGCTGGGGTTATCGGTGTTTTATTTGATGATAAAATAAACGATTTGTTTTATAATTATATTACAGTTGCCATATCCTTAATTGTTTACGGAGTTTTATTTATAATAATCGAAAACAAAAACAAATCAAGGCATATGAAAATATCTAGTTTAAATGATTTAAGCTATAAGTCTGCTTTAATGATAGGTTTATTTCAAGTTTTATCATTAATCCCAGGTACCTCTCGCTCAGGCTCTACTATTTTAGGAGCAATCTTAATTGGCTCATCTAGGTTTGTAGCAACGGAGTTCTCATTTTTCTTAGCTATACCTATAATGTTTGGCGCTAGCATTTTAAAGTTTTTAAAATTCGGTTTTATATTTACTACATCTGAAATAATAATTTTAGCTACTGGTATGATTACCGCATTTTTAGTTTCAATATTAGCAATAAGCTTTTTAATTAAGTACATCAAAAGAAAAGACTTTAAAGTTTTTGGGTATTATAGAATAGTTCTAGGCTTCATAGTTTTAATAAGCTTTTTAATACTTTAATATAGTCTTTTTAAAGTTAATAAATTTTTTCAATTATTATATTATATAAACTATAAAACCTTATTTTAATTTCAAACTTTAACCCTTATATATTTATTTGTTTCTTGACTTAAATTATAAATTTACATATAATATAAATAAGTTATACTACGTTGATATTTTTTTAAAATATCAACGTTTTTACTAATACAAAAATCTTTTTTTAATATATAGGTGGTGTTTATGTCTAAATTAATTGAATGTATTCCAAATTTTAGCGAAGGAAAAAACCAAGAAGTAATTAAAAAACTTGTAGAAACTGCAAAAAGCGTTTGTGGTGTAACCCTACTTGATTACTCTTCAGACGAAAGTCATAACCGTAGCGTTTTCACATTAATAGGTGATGAAGTCTCAATTCAAGAAGTTGCCTTTTTAATGTGTAAAGAGGCTTCTTTGCACATTAATTTAACAAAGCATAAAGGTGAACACCCTAGAATGGGCGCAACAGATGTAATGCCTTTTGTACCTATTAAAGATGTTACAATGGAGGAGTGTGTGCAAATATCCGAAAATGTAGCAAAAAGAATTTATGACGAACTTAAAATCCCTGTTTTCTTATACGAAGAGTCTGCAAAAAAAGAAGGTAGAAGAAATTTAGCTTTAGTTAGAAAGGGCGAATTCGAAGGTATGAAAGAAAAGCTTTTACTCGATGACTGGACCCCTGATTTTGGAGATAAAAAGCCGCACGCTACAGCAGGAGTTATAGCCGTCGGAGCTAGAATGCCTTTAGTCGCATTTAACGTAAACTTAGATACTGATGATATAGAGATTGCAGACAAAATTTCACTTGCTGTAAGAGGGTCTGGTAACGGTTATAAATACTGTAAAGCAATAGGTGTTAAACTTGACGACAGAAACATTGTTCAGGTTTCTATGAACATGGTCAACTATGAAGGCACACCTTTATACAGAGTTTTTGAAGCAATAAAGTTTGAGGCTCAAAGATGGGGTGTTAACATTATAGGCAGTGAGTTAATTGGCCTTTCACCTGCAAAAGCATTAATAGACTGTGCTGAGTATTACCTTAAAATTGAAAACTTTAACTATTCGCAACAAGTACTTGAAAACCATTTGTTAGGTTAATCCGATTATTTTTTCTTGTTATAGTATTAAACTTAAAATTTGTTGAAAATTATCTGACAATTCAATGTATTATTAATATATATATCATTACAAATTTTATCTTTAATTAAGTTTTGTATTTTATATGCTTTCTCTACGATAATTTATTATGATTTTTTAATAGTTACAACCAATTATCACAAGTTACCTTATAGATAGTTTTTACTTCACTTAACTTTTTTGTAACAAAAATTTACCTTAAGTATTTATTTTTTTGTTGCTTTTCTTAACTTTCTTATTGATAAAGCGTAAAAGATAAATAATAAACTAAAGTTATACACATAAATAAAACAACCTGAAATTTCAGGTTGTTTTATTTATTAATTATATTTTTTTATACAAAATATTTTTATAATATCTTTTTAAGTCATGTTGTTTATATGAAAACAAAAAAAACAATCTAGGAAAACCAATGTTTAACTTTACCCCTACATCATCATACCCTAAAAATTTAAACGGCAGTTTAGTTACAATATCATTACTATTTCTAATGTTGTAAGTTTTAAATAATCTTCTGTTAAATGACTTTATAAACTCTTTATTTCCAACTCTAGGAGACGCAAACAAAAAAACCTCTATATCTTTTTTGTTAAAATTATACTGTAAATCTACGCCTCCAAGTGTTGCCAATGCAGCACCATATGAGTGTCCCGTAACAATAATTTTAGTTGTTTCGTCACTAACATTTTTTAAAATTTCCTCTCTAACACTTTTGTAAGACTCCATAAAACCTCTGTGTACTCTTATTTTACTTTGACTATTATTATATGGTATGATTTTTTTACAAAACTTTATATTTGTTATAGCATTTGTTTTTGATACTGTTCCTCTAAATACAACTGTCATTATATTATTTTTTACTCTAATTACACAATATGTATCATATTCTTTATTTTTAACTTTAATAGTTTTCTCATATTTATCCTCTGATAAATAATCTTTGTATGAAAACTCACAATAATTAATTAAATTTAAAATTTGTTTTTTATACATAATAATCTTTCTATAGTTGAAATTTAGAAAATATTTTAATTGACTTGATATACTATTTTATATATAATTAAATCAATATTTTATGATTTTTAATTTTATTAATACTACTTAGACATTATGCCTGTTTGAAGATATACAGCAAGATGTTTTATTGCTAATAATTTAAAAACATTAATAAAAAATAAATTAGAAAGTTGGCTAATAAATGAAATTGACTAATCTATCTATAATTAGTTTTACAAGTCTTCTAAGTTCAGACGCACCTGCTCCTGGCGGTGGGTCTACATCTGCTTTAGTTGGAGCTTTAGGTAGCGCATTAACAGCCATGGTTTTAAACCTTACTAAGGATAAGAAAAAATATGAAGTCCATCAGAACTTAGTTTCAGAAACTTTACATAAAGTCGAAAAAATAAACGAAAGTTTTTTAAAAGCAATTGACGATGATACCGAATCATTTAATAAAGTAAGTACTGTTTTTTCTATGCCTAAAACAACAGAAGAAGAAAAAGAAATAAGGTCTAATGCATTACAAGTTGCACTTAAAGGTTGCACTGAGCCACCTTTTACAATGATGTCCCTTAGCCTTGAAACATTAAAACTAATAGGTCCAATACTTAATAAGTCCAACGAAAATGCTATTAGCGACTTAGGTGTTGCTGCTTTATGCTTAAATACATCTGTAAAGGGTGCATGGTTAAATGTATTAATTAATTTAAACACAATTAAAGATATTGACTTTAAAAATAAGTACAAAAAAAATGGAGAACAAATTGTAACAGATGCCAGTAATCTTTCAGATGAGATTTACTCTACTATACTTAAATCTTTAAGTTAGTTTTATACTCATTTAAAATAAATTAAATATATGAACTTCTAAAATTCATTTTAATAAAACTCTTAAACCATAAATGGTGTTTTATAATGGCTATCATTTAATCTTAAAACTCCAAATAATTAATTTAAAAGTTCTATTTATATGTTGTTTAATAATAAGTATTAAATAATTAAATAACATTTTAAATTTTAAATATATTTATTTTTTTGTTTTGAGCGAATCCGTTGATAGTAATGTAAAAATCATTTTAGACCATTACATAATTTATTTTTTACCTAAAGTTAAAATTTTATATAATTTAAAATAATTATATAAAACCGTATCTAACTTTTCTCAAAGTATTTTATATAGTTTAAATTTTCAAAACTTAGCCTTATGTAAAATTAAAATTTATAAAAAACAAAAGTAAATAGTAAAAATAATCAACATTTATTTATAGGATAATACATAAACACCACAATAAAACACCTTAGTTAATTTAAACAATTTAGCCCTACAATGTCCGAGGTATGTTACACAATGACTGATGCTTTTTTAGATAATATTTATATTTAAAATTGTAGATGTTTTAAGCAAACCAAGTATTGTAACCAGATAACTGTACAGTCCATTATAAGTCTACCTAATTTATCCATATCTAGTGTTAAGACCTTACTTTTCGTCATTAATCATTACTACTTTAATATAAATTTAATAATAGCTATTATTTAGTTAGTATCTATTGCTTATTTATTAAAACAATTTCCTGAATCAACTAAAGTTTATAATATTTTTTTCATATTATAAATATTTATTTAATTGACTTTTATTACAAACAATGTTAAATTATACTAGAAGATCTAGGTAAATCTTTTAATTTAAATGTAAACTATTGTTTTATTTTATTAAATTCTCAAATATTTTAAGTTTTAAGTTGTAATTTACATAACCATATTCCTTAAACATATAAATTTTTTGTAAAAATAATATTAATTTATATCTAAAGTTTACATAAAGTATTTTAAAAATTTTCCGATTATTTATTATGTTAATAAATATACGCATATTTATATCACGTTATTATTTAATAGAATATAATAACCATAATGGATTTATATAAGTTTGTATATTTAAAATGACTTATATTTCCCTTTGCATTTTATTGTATCTATCTTAAATAAATTTTTATAATTATAACTACGAGGAGAAAAAATCTATGACAAAATCAAAAGGTAAACTATCCATTATTATTTCTTTAGTTGTTTTTAGTTTAATGTTATTTTCAAGTGTTGTGTTTTTAAACTCAACAAATAACCAAAACTCTAAAAATAATATTGAAAATAAAAACACAACATTTGTAAAAGGTGTAGGTTTCACATTCACAGATACCTTTACAGACCCAGAATTAGCAACTATTATTTCTGCATTAGTTGGTAAAACAGCAGCTGACGATATTGAGCAGGTTGATATAGATGCTATAACATCTATATCTAATATAAATTCAGTTATTTCAGACCTTTCAGGTATTGAGTTTCTTACAGCACTTACATCAGTTGAGTTTACTGCACCAAATATTAGCGTTTTACCAACTAACTTAAATAATTTAACTAACTTAACTTCTTTTAAACTTATTGGTCATCAATTAACATCTATTCCAGCAAGTCTTACAAATAGAACAAGCTTGACTGTTTTAGAACTTACAAATGGTTTAATAGACGAAGTTCCAGCTTCTATTTCTAATTTAACAAACTTAACTTTATTAAATTTAAGTAACAATAAAATTAAAAACTTTTTGCCTGACATTAGCGGTATTAATGGTCTAACAACGTTAAATTTAAGTAATAACGAGTTGACATCTTTACCTGTTAATTTTGACTCACAAAGTTTAGAATCACTAAATGTTGCATTCAACGATTTAACTGGAGCAGGTTTACCATTTATTTGGTCACAACTTATTTCTTTGGAGAATCTAAATTTAAGTAACAATGAACTTGATTCTATACCTTCAGGTAATGGTTTTTCTGATATGTCCAATATTTTAACAATGGACTTGAGTCATAACAAACTAACAACATTACCTAGTTTCACACAATATCCTCTTTTAACAAATTTAAACTTACAAAATAACTTGCTTACTATTATACCAGGTCCAATAGATGTTAATACTACACCTGCTATTTCAAATTTAAATATTAGTAATAACAGCATTGTAGATCTACCAGATTTTACAGGATTAACATCATTAACTAATCTAAATGCTTCAAATAATAATATAGATGTAATTCCTGGTAATATTTCAAGTGCTACCGCTTTAATAACAGTTGATCTTAGAGGTAACAAAATTCATAGTTTAGCTGGAGTTCTTGTTGCACCTTTAACTGCTTTGACATCTTTTAACGTGTCAAACCAATCACCTTCTGTTAGTGGTATAAGAGGTGATATTACCCTTCTCCCTGATTATATAATTACAATAAATATACTTGAACCTGATGGTACTTTTATTGTTCCAACTAATATAAGTGACAATGGAGTTTATAGGGCTGGAAATCCAGCAGAAATAATTTGGGCTGGACTTCCTGACGCAAATAAATTATTAACTTATGATTATGCTTATAACCAAGGTGTAACTTCATTTTCTGGTACATTTTCAGTAAATGTTACCTCTACTTCATCTCCAAAAGACTTTTCTCAATTAACAATAGACAGCTCATCTGTTATAGATGTTTCATTTACAGGTACTGCTCATACACCAGTTATACCAGAAATTATGGACGGTGGTGTAAGATTAATTTTAAATACACATTACGGTATAAGATATAGTGCAAATATAAATGCAGGTACTGCTATTGTAGAGGTTTTTGCTGTACCTAATGCTGGATATCAAGGCATTCAAACATTTAGATTTAAAATATCTCCTATAGCTCCAACAGTTAACAACTTACCAATTGTTAGTGAAAGCATCCTTGAAGGTTCACCACTTTCTGATTTACCATTAATTGGTGGTTCTGCAACTGGATTAAACTCTGCAGCTGTTAGCGGTAGATTTACTTTTAAAAATATTACAACCTTAGCTAATCCAAATGTAACTTCTTACCCTGTAGTATTTAGATCAAGTAACCAAAACTATACAAATGTTGACGTTAATGTTGATGTTGTTGTTTTAAAAGATATTAAAAAATCAGTAGTTTATCCATTTGCACCAAGTGTGCCTTATAACACTAAAGCAGTTGAACCAAAACCATCAGCTGTTGAATATAGTGGTACTATGCTAACACTTGGAACTGACTATGACCTTTTATATTTAAACAATGTAAATGCAGGTAATGCTACAGTTTCTTTAGTAGGTGTTGGAAGCTATGGTGGTCAATTAGATGTATCTTTTGAAATACAAAAGGTTGATCCTAGTTTAAAAGTTTTACCTAAATCTACTTCAATTACTGCTGGTCAATCTTTAAGTAATTCTACACTAAATGGTGGTAATGTTTCTGGTTTGCTTGGAGAAGATGTTAGTGGTTCATTTATTTGGGCTTCACCATCAACTGTACCTAGCTCATCTGGCCAACATGAAGCAATGTTTATTTCACATAATAGTAATTATGAAAATATTACATTCCAACTGTCATTAACTGTTACACCTAGAAATACTAATAATAATGTAAACCCTGATAGTGAAACTAATAATAACCAAGGAACTACAGGTACTGAATCAGATGGTAATAATGACGGAACATCATCACAAGACGACCCTGATGTACAAGGCGGAGAAGATCAAAATACAGAAGACAATAACGATAATACAACAGGCGAAAACAATTCAGGCGGTAATAACAACCAAGACTCAGACAAAAATGAAAACAATGCAGAAGAGTCTGGCTCATCAAATAGCGCTTTACCTATAGATGTTGCAAGTGTTGCTGTTATCGGTGGTGGAGCTGGTTTCTACCTAATGAAAAAAAGACCTAAAGTTTAATAATTTAAACTTTTATAGTTGAAAAATAGATAACGTATTTTATAAAAATAATAAATAACAAATAAAAGACTGTATAGTAAACTATACAGTCTTTTTTATATTGATTATACACTTTTAACATAGCAATAAAGTTATTATTAAATAAATAGTTATTATAAGCGTTTTTTATGATTATTAAATTTCTAATATTAATAAAAATATAATAACAAATTTACTATCATTAAAAAATAAAGTGGTTTTTATTTATAATTTCTACTTATAAATTTAGTTTCTACTATGCTATTTTCTTTATTTAATTTTAATGCCAAATAAAAAAAGTAAGCTGACAATAAATTAGTAAAATCAAAAACAATATCATCCACTAAATTTCCCTGTTGTACATATCTATAAATCATACGTGTTAATATTTTAGATGACGACCTTAGCATATGACATAAACAAGCGCTTTCACAGCCAATAGGTAAAACAAATTTATCACATAAATGACCATAATCATTTCTTAAATCATGTACACAAGATAAAACCCAATTAAACTCATCTTCTGAAACCGTAAAATTATTTGTCCTCAATGTTGGGTTTAGGTGATAAACTAACTCGCAAATTTTTGTAAGTTGCTCTTTAATATCAAAGCTATTAACTTTTGATAACAAGTAACCTACCTCGCTTGCAAAGCCATCTGTCAAAATTTCAAAGTCACACTTTAAATCATTATAATCATCAGTTAAAAATGGATATTGCTCAAATTTACTTTTGTATATTTTCATATTTATCTACACTCCATATCTTCAAAGAATTTATCATATGTTTTTTTACATCCATATCATAAATTTTATTAATTAAACTCAAGTCAAAGTTTTGTTTGTTTTCATAACTTATAATCTCACCTTTATCTAAAAGTAAAATTTTATCAGCAAAAGATAAAGCCAAGTTAACATCATGTAAAACACCAACTACACATTTATTTTTTTGTTCAGACCACTGCCTTAAATTATTTATAAGCTCTACCTGATATTTTAAATCTAAATGATTGGTCGGTTCATCTAATAAAATTATATCTGGATCTTGTGCAAAAACTCTTGCTAAAAACACTCTTTGTAATTGACCACCAGAAAGTTCTGTAATTAATGTATCTTTTAAATTTAAAACTCCTGTTTTATCTAAACAATCTAACACCATTCTTTTATCTACATCATCCTTTTTCTGAAAAATCGAGTTTTTATTATGTACATACCGTCCCAACATAACTGTATCAAAAACAGTATAAGAAAAAATTTGTGTTGTTAACTGAGACAGTAAAGCCATTTTTCGAGAAATATCTTTACGCTTTAATGTTCTTATATTTACTCCATTAATAAAAATATCTCCACTACTTATAGGTAAAATTCCTGATATAGCTTTTAAAATTGTGGTTTTTCCACTACCATTCGCACCTAATATACATATATTCTCATTTTCTTTAATAGAAAAAGATAATCCATTAATTATATTTTTATTATTATATCCACAACTTAAATTATTAATATCTAACAAATTAAATCTACCTCTTACTGTTTCTTAAATAAATATAAATAAAGAAAGGTGCTCCTATCAACGCTGTTACTGAACCAATAGGAACTTCTTTTGGCGATGCTATTGTTCTTGCTATTAAATCGCATAAAACCATAAAGCTACCACCATAAATAACTGATAACGGTATGACATATTTATGATTAGACCCAAAAAAACGTCTTACAACATGTGGTGTTATTAAATCAACAAAACCAATAATACCAACAAAAGACACAGACACTCCTGTCATCGTTGCAGCTATAAATATAAGTATCCACTTAGTTTTTTTTATGTCAACACCCAAAGAAATAGCATCTTCTTGCCCAAATGTCATTATATCAAGCTCGCTTAAGTACCTTAGTAAAATAAATATACCAATAATTATTATAGGTAGTAAAATAAAAAAACCTTCCCAATCTTTCATGGAAAAACTGCCTAATTGCCAAAGCATAATACGTTGTGTGTACTTTGAATTCATAGCTGATATAGTGCTTAAAACAGCATTTATAAATAAAGATATAACCATACCAGTTAAAACAATTGTATTATTAGATAAATTTTTATCTATTTTATAAGAAAATGTTATAGATAGAAAAACTGTAAAAAGCCCAAAAATTAAACTTATTAAAGGAGTTATAAAGTAACTAAAAACACCACTAGATAACCCAAATATCATTACAACTGCTGCACCTAAACCAGCACCAGCTGAAACACCAAGACCATAAGTTGATGCCAAAGGGTTCTGTAATACAGATTGTACTACAGAACCACTTACAGCCAAAGCTGCTCCAACAATAAAAGATAGTAAAACTCTAGGTGTCCTTATACTCCAAACAAGCCCTATAGTTATTTTATCAAAATCCTCAGATAGAGGTATTGAAAATAATTTATTTAAAAAAACTTTTAAAATATCAAAAGGCTCTATAAATACACTACCCACACCTATTCCTAATAATATTATAAAAATTGAAATTAAAATACTTAAAATTATCTTATTATTATTTTTCATAACTTAAAATTTATCTGGATATATTGCTTTAGCCATTTCACTCAAAGCTTTTACTACATTATTGCTAGGTTGTGAGCTGGTGTTTTTATCTATTTGATAAACAGCTTTATCTTTAACTGCAGTTACATTTTGCCATCCATCTCTACTTAAAATTTCTGCAACTGGATCATCAACATAATCCACATTTGTTATTATAACGTCTGGATTCTTTTTAACAACTATTTCTTGCTCTACAGATGTCCATTGGTTTTGATCAGCTAAAATATTATTAGCACCAATAATTTCTATCATTTCATTTAAATAAACACCTTTACCAAAACTATATAAGTTTGGTGCGCCTGCTATTTCAAAGTAAACATTTTTCTTGTCAGTTATTGTTTTCGCTATTTTTTCAATTTTACTTATTTCTTTTTCCATTTCATCAACTATTTTATTTGAGTTGCTTTCTTTTTTTGTAACCTGACCAATAAATTTAATATCATCTTTAATTGCTTCAATACTATCACTGGTAGGTATTGCAATAATAGTTAAACCTAATTTCTTTAATGTGTTAAATGCTGCCTCACCTTCAAATAAGCTTAAGTTAGTTGTAAAAATAACATCAGGGTTTAATTTAGATAATTTTTCAGCATCTGGATTTACTAAGTCAAAAATTTCAACATCTTCTGAAACATTTTCAACCGTTT
This sequence comes from Oscillospiraceae bacterium, assembly GCA_051658665.1. Taxonomy (GTDB): domain Bacteria; phylum Bacillota; class Clostridia; order Oscillospirales; family Ruminococcaceae; genus JBOFNA01. The sequence continues at coordinate 12,519 of JBOFNA010000161.1, read as the reverse complement.
TTGAGTAAGAGTCTATGCCAACTATTTTATTACCCATTTCTAAATTAATTAAAATGTCTGTTATTGACGGAGCTAAAGAAACTATTGTTTCAATATTTTCAGGCACTTCTATACTCTGTCCACTTCTATCCTCTACTGGTAAATTTGAAGATGTATCGCTTTTTTCACCTCCACTATTTAAGCACCCGCTTAAATTTGTTAAAATTATTACAGTAACCAATGTTTTAATTATTATACTTTTCATATTCCCCCACCTTAAAATAAATTTTTAAATTAATAAAAAAAAACTTTTAGTCACAAAACTAAAAGTTTGAAATCACAAAAACTAGACATTAAAATGTCTCAGAAAATCGTAACCCAAAACTTCATAACCTGTGAAGCGTGCCTTTTGGAAAGTTTGTTGGCAGGTCTCCCGACTTAGGTCTTAAAACGCAACCTTAAACCTTCCCAAATTTTAACATTCAGTGGTAAACATAAGGTAACTAACCAATACGGTAGCAGGACTGTTTAGGACTCTCACCTAATTCCCTTTTAAAAAAAAGTACCAAAAACTTTAATTTATTAAATTTATCCATAGTATAATACACTTTTATTAAAATGTCAACAATATTATAAAGTAATGTATGTCGTCAATTTTTCATACCATACAAAATATCTGTATCTAATATTTTACAATTATATGTATTTATTGTCAAATTTACTTATAAAAAATATATGTAATAAGTAGTATTTATTCTGTATTCCGTTATATTTATCTCCCTTTTGCGTATATAATATTAATAGATAACAAAATAAATTTAAAATAACACACCTATCTTATGCATATATACAAAATAATTATTATTTTAAAAAAATGTTTTGTTATAGGTAGTATTATGGTAGAATTGTATTAAAATACTAAAATTTATTAAGGAGTTTATAAATGGATAACAATAATCTACAAAAGCGTTACGGATTAACGACAGCTATTGCCATGGTAGTTGGTATTGTAATTGGTAGTGGAGTGTTTTTCAAAGCAGGTAAAATACTAGAAGCAACTAATGGAGATTTGAAAATTGCTATTATTGCTTGGCTAATTGGCGGGTCTATTATGATAGCTTGTGCTTACACTTTTGCTTTATTAGCGGCTCGCATTGAAAAAGTTAATGGTATAGTTGACTATGCCGAAGCAGCCCTTGGAAATACATACGCTTACATAGTAGGTTGGTTTTTAGCCGTTATTTACTACCCTACATTGGCCGCTGTTTTATCTTGGGTAGCCGCAAGCTATACAGCTGTAATTTTAGGTTTCTCTAATACATCAACTAGTGGTGAAGTTTTCATTATTGCTGCTTTATATATGATATCAATATACGCCTTAAACTGCTTATCTCCAATATTAGCAGGTAAATTTCAAGTATCAACAACATTAATTAAACTTGTTCCTCTTGTATTAATTGGCATAATAGGTATAATATTTGGTCTAACTTCAGGTCAAACAGTTGAAAACTTTACATTACAAGTATCAACTTCAGCTACATCAAACCCGCTTTTAACATCTGTAGTTGCAACATCATTTGCATATGAAGGTTGGATTATAGCAACAAGTATAAACGCTGAATTAAAGGACGCAAAAAAGAACTTGCCAAAAGCATTAACTTTCGGTACAATTGCAATTGTTGTAATCTATATTCTTTACTTTATAGGTCTTTCAAGTGCTATGCCAACATCTGAAATGATATCAGGTGGTGACTCTGCTGTTAACCTTGCTTTTTCAAGACTTCTAGGACCTTTTGCTGGTAGTGCTTTATTTATTTTCGTTGTTATATCTTGTCTTGGCACTTTAAACGGTTTAATGTTAGGATGTTCTCGTGGTATCTATTCATTAGCAGTAAGAAATATGAGTATTAAGCCAGAGGTGTTTTCACAAGTTGACCCAATTACAAAAATTCCTACTAACTCATCTGTTGTTGGCCTTTTATTAATTATATGCTGGCTTACAGTTTGGTTTGGTAACTTAGCAGAGTGGTGGCCTTTATTTTTAGATATATCAGAGCTTCCCGCTGTTTCAATGTACGCTTTATATATACCTATATTTATATGGTTAATGAAAAATGTTAAAGATTTAAACCCATTCCAACGTTTTGTTGTACCATCTTTATCTATAGCCGGCTCATTATTTATGATTTTTTCAGCATTTGTGGCTCATGGTTACGAATCTGTTCTAATTTATCTAGTTATATTTATTATTATTGTAGCTATAGGTCTGTCATTTAAAGGTAATAATACAAATAATAAAATAAATTCATAAAAAAATTAATTAACTCTTTACTCTAATCCTCTCATCTTAATTGTTAAAACAAATCAAGCAAATGATTTTATCAATGTCTATGATAACTTTAGATTATAGTAAAGGTAATTTTAATTTTAATTTTAATTTTAATTTTAAAAAATATCGTAGTTGCAATTGCAACTACGATATTTTTATATAAACGATACTTTATCTAGAATTAAATATTAAAATACCAACCATTAACATTAAATTCTTTACAGCAAATTTGTTATTTTTAAAAAATAATTTTTATTAATAAACTAAGCTTTCAGCTTTCTCAACTGAAGCACTTGTAAACGTATTATAGCTAACCTCAATTTTTATAGTAAACATACATTCGCCTTCGCCTATATTAATAGCATTTGAATAAACTCCTTGAGTTAACACAGCTGGAGCAATTAGCTGATTTCCAATTAAAGTAAACCCAGGAGCTAAGCTATTTGCAGTAATCTGTGTGGCTGGAGTTGTTTGTATAGTTGTTATTTCTCCTCCACTTAGTACGCCTATTTGATAAGTGCCAAAGTCTATTACTTTTGCCTCTCCACTTTTGTTAAATATATTTATTTTTATTGGTGGACAAATAACATCTTCACATAAACAATCCTTAAATATTTCTAATTTTGATTGTAGTACTAGTTCTAATCTGGCTAATGTGTTTACCATGTCCTCAACAGATTTATTAACTTTTAACATATCTGCATTGTTAACTTCTTTAACTTGCATGGCAACAATTCTCTGTATTTTTTCACCTTCTGCATTTAATATATGAGATATAGCAGTTTGTTGCAATGCAACAGATTCTACAATATCCGTAATTGATTGGTTTCTCGTTGTTTGACTATGTTCTATAACAGGCATTCCCATTAAAATAACCACCCTTCATATTCGTTATTTTTTATTCTATGCAAGGTAGTATAATATTGATAACTCTATAACCCTTTTATATTAATTGTTAGTATAATTTGTTTTTTTATTATATCAATATAAAAAATTTATATAATGCTTAAATTTATTTCAAAAAATTCAAAATAATTATTATCTAACTAAATATATTAAAAAAAGTTTGATTTCATAATTAAAGATTTTCAGCAATTTAATTGTTAAATTTAAATCTATTTTAACACATTTATAATCATTATATATCATTAATACAATTTTACTAATTTTTATAAAATAAATTTATTTTATATTTATAAAGGTTTTATTTCAAGTATACTTATATTTTATTTGAATAACAAATTTATAACTTTATTTACAATATTTATAACTTTATTTAATTTTATTTAAATAAAAAAAAAGTTTACAAATAATATTTGTAAACTTTTTTTATGGTTGCGGAGGTTGGACTTGAACCAACGACCTTCGGGTTATGAGCCCGACGAGCTACCAGCTGCTCCACTCCGCGATATACAATAATAGCATAAGTTGTATTTACATAATATCATATATAATATATGTTGTCAAGTGATTTTAATAAATATAAAATTGCTAGGGTAATTTTAATAACCCTAGCAATAAGTAAACTTTGCTTAGCGTCTTATTTTATGAATAAGAAACATCAAATGCGTGAGACTTAAAACTTTGTGTCGTAAAAACTTTTTCTCTTATATCTCTACCTTTAACAGTTTTCTTATTATCTAGATTTAAAGACAAAACGTAACCACTATTATTTTTTTTAATATCTTTAAACCAATTTTTAGGATTATTAGATAAATTTACAGAAAATGTTTTATCTAATTTAGCCTTTAAATCATTAGCCGAAATTGTATAATAATTTTTATAATTCATGTAGTATGTAGGCTTAGAAACATTTTTATCTAAAGAAGAGTCTGTAGCTAATAACCACGGTTGATTATTGCCCCACATATCTTTTGCACTTTGAGTTGTACCGCTACTCATAGCAAAGTACGGAGTATAAATTATATTACCACCATATGTAATAACTTTGTTTTCAACAGATTTAGCTAAATTAATTAATCTACTTGAAGGGTCTTTCCAAGGAGCAAATGGAGTAACTCCTCTTTTATTAGCTTCTTTAACAAAGTTATGAGCTGCAATAAGTTGAGCCTTTAACGCTTCATCTTTAAAGCCTTCCCCCACTTCAGCCATTGCTATACCTGCCGTTATGTAAGCTATTGTGTCTGTTTTATTTCCAAGTAATGTAGACACACTAAGACTGTTACCAGTAGATAACCCATTGTTTTCAATTTTTATTCCTGCATAATATTTCCTTAAAATTTGCTCATGGTTCTGCCCCGCTTTTGCATACTCGTTAGCACCGTACTGACTTAAGCCAACTCCGTGACCATACCCATATGTTGTGAAAGTAAATGTTCCATTTAAATCATTTACAGGTGGTTCTACAGGTGGTGGTACTGGTGTACCAGTGTTATTATCACCATTTCCTGAAGAGTTATTGTCATTTTGTCCGTTGTTTTCTAAATTGTTGCTCTGATTGTCATTTTCATTATTATTCAAATCACTACTATCATTTTTTGAGTCTTCAGGAAAACCACCAACTGTTAAGTTATCAACATCTCCTGTATTTGAGCTATCTGAATTTAATTGTTTTATTTGATACCACCATTGTGGCATTAATGGAGATTGATTTTGTTTTGCAACTGTTAAATCTATACTTATTTCATCATCTTGCCTTTTAGCCATCAATATAAATTTTGAATCGTTAAACTCTGTATTATCTTGAGTAGATAAAGTTATTATGCTATCTTCTGGTAAAATATCTACAGATGTATTTATATAACTTCGTTTATTTACCTCTTGTATAAACTCTAAAAACTTTTGGTCAGACTCAAAGTCTAATTTATCATACTCAAAAATATCTCCTTGTTCAGAGTTATCATTAACCATAAATGCTGCAAAAACCTGATAATCACCTTTTTCATAAACAGTATCCATAGTAATTGTTGGGTTTTGTTTGTAAAATTCAATATCTTTATACTTTAAAATATCATTGAACATTATATCATCATTAAAATTATTACCATAAATTACAGTATTTCTATCCAATTGTTTAATATTATTTCTATAGTCAAAAAAAGTAGTACCATATTTACTTTCTTTGTTATCAAAATTTTTGTTTTTATAGGTTTCATTATCTTTAGATTGGACAACAGGAAAGTCAATGTTAGTCTTATCTATTTTAATATATCCTTTTGTATCTTTATTTTCAGAATATAAATAATAAAACTCTTTTAAATAATTTTCTGGTAAAGACGAAAAGTCTACATCACCACCTATACCCAATGTTTGTTTGTTATCACTAATATAATTTTTATAAACAAACTTTCCGCTTTCCCATAACAATATTGCCAATATAAATACAATAAAAAAACTAATAAATGTTTTATACTTATTTTTACTGTCTGATTTTAATTTTTGATTTGTACCTTTCGTAAAAGCTTTTGTTTTATATCGACTAATATCTTCAATTTTATTTCCTAAAACAAACATTTTTATCATTATCATTGCGTTAATTACTGCTTGCTCTCTTATTTCATCTCGTTTTAACTCATTAAAGTTAAACCTTTTTATAACAATATTATCATTATCACATACGCTTATGTAAACAGTACCAACAGGGTTTTCGTCTGTCCCACCATTTGGTCCCGCTACCCCTGTTATAGAAACAGCTATATGACTTTTACTTTTAAACCTTGTACCTGTCGCCATTTGACCTGCTACAATTTCACTAACTTCAGTATTTTTGTCTAATATGCTTTTATTTACAAATGCATATTTTTGCTTTTGATCGTTTCGGTAGGTTGTTTGTGCAAAACTTAAAACATTAGATGCACCACTTACAGAAGTTAACCTAGCTGACAATAATCCACCTGTACAAGACTCGCATATACTCAATGTTTTACCTTTTTCTTCTAAAAATCTTATTGTTTCTTCTTCAAAAGTTAAGCTATCATCATTAAAGATATATGAGTCAAATGTATTTTTAACAGCCGAAAACAAAGGTGAAATTAGCTCCTCAGCCCTTCTTTTATTTACTGATTTTGCAGTAATCCTTACTTCAACATAAGACCTTTTTGCATATATCGCAACAGTAGGGTTAAAATTCCCCATAATATCTGAAAGTGCTTCCTCAACCTCAGACTCTTTGTATTTTATTATTTTAATATGCCTTGAAACAATTACTTCATTGGCAGTTTTCGCAAGAAAAGGAATGACATATTTAGTCAACATTAACTCTGCCTCGTTAGGTGGCCCAGGTAATAGTATAACTGTCTTTCTTCCGCTTATAATTGCACAACCTGATGCCGTGCCAACGTCGTTCGGAAAAATAACTGCCCCCTCTGGAAACGCATATTGTTTTTCGCATCCACTCGGTACATCTTGACCTTTTTTAATAAAATAATTTTTAAAAACTTCATAGGCTTCATTGTTTATAACAGAGTTAAGAGCAAGTTTTTCAAATATAGCATCTTTTGTTAAATCGTCTTCTGTAGGACCTATCCCTCCTGTTAAAACTATAACATCAGACTTGTTAAAGGCAGTAGAAAAAACTGTCTGTAGCCTGTTTTTATTATCCCCTACACTTGTATGATAATGAACATCTATACCTATATTAGCAAGCTTTTGAGATATATATTGGCCGTTAGTATTAACTATATCTCCAATAATTATTTCAGTACCAACATTTATTATTTCAGCACGCATTTAAACCGCCTCCTCACTTTAAATATATATAATGTTTTCTAAAGCTTGTTCTATTAATCTTTCTTCATCTAATTTCAACTCTTCATCTAAAACATTTTGTAAATTCGGTTTTGTTATTGGATGTTTAGGTGTAAATACTGTACAACAATCTTCATATGGTAAAATAGATGTTTCAAAAGTATCTATTTTTCTTGATATCTCTATTATTTCAATTTTATCTAAACCAATTAAAGGTCTAAATACTGGTAGATCACTTGATTTGTCTGTACAATTTATTGCCGCTGTTGTTTGACTTGCAACTTGTGCTAAACTTTCACCTGTTACTAATACATCTAAATTATGTGTTTTAGCTAAGCGATTGCAAATCTTCATCATGTATCTACGCATAATAATTGTAAATAATCCGTCTTTACACTTTTCTTTTATTTCTTCTTGTATCTTTGCTAAGTTAATTATAACACAATGACTATTTCCTGTATATTTAGATATTTTTTCAGCCAATGTTAAAACCTTATCTCTTGCTCTTTTACTTGTATAAGGTGGGCTTTCAAAATGTATATTTAATACGCTAAGCCCTCTTTTTGCCATCATAAAGCCTGCAACTGGTGAGTCAATGCCTCCAGATAATAAAAGTCCCGCTTTACCACTAGTTCCAACTGGCATGCCACCTACAGCCTTTAATGTTGTACCATGAATGTACGCCATCTTTTCTCTGACTTCAATAACTAGTTTAATTTCTGGGGATTTTACATCTACCTCTAAATGTTCAAAAGTTTTTAAAACAAAGTCACCAAAATATTGCTGTATTTCTGGGGAAATCATAAAAAAGTTTTTATCAGACCTTTTAGCCTCAATTTTAAAGGTTTTTGCATTTTCAAACTCTTCTTTAAAACATTGTTTTATGGTCTCTTCAATTTTTAGTAATTCTTTTTCGCAACAAAAAGCTAAATTTACTGCAGAAATACCAAAAACACAAGCAACATCACCTAAAACCTCTTCCATATCTATGTTTTCACTTTTAGGATAAATATAAATTATAGACTGAGCTTTATTTATTTCAAAACTACCGTGTTTTTTTATAGTATATTTAATGTTTTTTACTAAAACCTCTTCAAACATTCTTTTATTTAAACCCTTTAATGCTATTTCACCTGTTTTTGCTAAAATTACATTTTTCATTTTATCATACCTTTAGTTTACCTTATTTTTGTAATAACTTTCAATGCATTTTTCATATTATTTATTAAAATATCTATATCTTCAAAAGTATTGTCAACAGAAAAGCTAACCCGTATAGATTGCTCTGCTTTCGCCTTACCGTCTAAAAGCTTAGACAACACGTGACTTCTTTCGCCTCTGCCACACGCAGACCCACTTGACACGTAAACCTCAAACTCCTCAAGGTAATGCAATAAAACCTCTGACTTTATACCTTTTACCCAAATATTATTTACATATCCACTATGATGTTTAGGTAAATTAAGTTGTATATCATTAAACGGCTCTATCTTTTTTATCAAATAATCTTTTAAACTATCAATTTTTTGATTGTTTTTAATAATGTTTTCATAGTAATGCTTACCAGTTTGTGCCATAGCATGTATAAATGCCGTGTTTTCTGTACCAGCTCTTAAACCTTTTTCTTGTACCCCACCTGTGAAAAGCTCAGAAATTTTCACACCTTTTTTTATGTATAACCCTCCAACACCTTTTGGTGCGAAAATTTTGTGACCACTAAACGACAGTAAGTCTATACCGCTGTTCTTTAAATTTATATCTAACTTACAAAAACTCTGTACGCAGTCTGTATGTACTATAGTATTTTTGTTTTTTATTTTAACCTGTTTAGCAATTTCAAATACAGGCAATATAGTCCCTATCTCATTATTAAGCATCATTACACTTAGTAAAATTGTTTCGTTATCAATGTTTTGTAATATTTCGTTTATGTCTATATCTCCATTTAAATCAGGATTTATATAAACAACGTTAAACCCTTGTTTCTCAAGTTTTTTAAATGTGTCCAAAACGCTTTTATGCTCAAAAGATGTTGTAACTATTTTATTACCATTTGCTTTGTTTCTATAGGCAGACCCTAGTATAGCTAAATTATTAGACTCTGTACCTCCAGATGTAAAAAATATCTCGTTTTTATCGCATCTTAAAATTTCAGATATTGTTTGTCTATCTAAATCAAGTTGTTTTTGCGAAAAAAAACCAATATCATATAAAGATGACGGGTTTGCCCACCCGTTATTTAAAATTTCGTTTACTGCATCTATAGCTATCTTCGATGGCTTTGTGGTAGCACTATTATCAAGATATATCATTAATATTTTCCGTTTCTTCATATGCTGTTAATTTTTATATATTAATATCATATTATATTATATACCAATTTATAAAAAAAATAAAGGAGCAAATTTTATGATCAATTTTAAGAAAATAAATACATCCTCTCTCTCTCTAAATCCCTTTGAAAGTATCTCAAAAGAATGGTTTTTAGTAACCGCTGGTGATAAATCCAACTTTAATACTATGACTGCATCATGGGGTAGCGTCGGACACTTGTGGAACCTTGATGTGTTTTTTAGTTTCGTAAGACCTCAGCGACATACCTTTAGTTTCTGTGAAGAGAACCTTTATTATAGTATCTGTTTTTTTGATGAACAATATAAAAAAGACCTTGTTTTTTGCGGTAGAAATAGTGGTGCAAATACCGATAAAATAAAAAACACTAACTTAACTCCTGTTTTTGACGAAAATGAAACACCTTTTTTTAAAGAATCAAATTTAGTTTTTATATGCAAAAAGTTATATGTAGACCGCTTAAAAGAAGATTCATTTCTAAACTCTGATTTATCAATTAAAAACTATCCAAAGAAAGATTTTCACCAAATGTATGTTGGTGAAATAATCTCTGTTTTAGTCCCTAATGATTAGTTTTTAAATATACTTTTAGTTTGTTTTTGTTGAAATACACTTTAAGTAATGCTAGTTAATACTAAGTGATTCTATAAAACTATTTAAAATAAACCACTTATTAAAACAATAAAGTAAAAACAAGTAAATGTTAAACTATTATACTTTTAACAACTTTGTTTTTACTTTTAGTTTTTTTAATAATATAATATACTAATGGTTTTGATTTTTTAGCTCTCTTAAGGATTTTGATCTAAAATATTCACCTCTACTTCCCTAGTATCATCTTTTAACCCTGTTAAACTATTATGCTTTTAACAAACTTTGTATTTACTTTTAGTTTCTTTGCTAATTAATATACTAATAGTTTTGATTTTTTAGCTCTCTTAAGTCTGTTTTTGATTTTTTTAATTAAAACTATTGACTATTATATTTCACTATGATATTATTATGACACACCACCCCCCTATAGTGGGTGGATAATTCTTAAACAAATATATATGGAGATAAAAATGAAAGAAAAATTTTCAGTAAATGGTATGTCCTGTTCATCTTGTGTTGCACAAATAGAAAATAAGCTAAATAAAAAAACTGGCATTAACAATATTTCTGTAAATCTTTTAACAAACTCTATGGATGTTGACTTTGACGAACAAATAACATCTTATAAAGAAGTTGAAAATATAGTTAACGATTTGGGGTTTCGTTGTGAAATTATCACAAAATTAGACAGTAACGTAAGAAATACTCAAAAAAACAATATTATAGAAAGTAATGAAAATAGTAAGAGAGGACTTTTATGTTCTGTTTTTTTCACATTAGCTATTTTATATTTAGCAATGGGCCCTATGATAAACCTTCCTACTATAGGTTTTATAGACCCAATGCTTAAACCTGTATCTTTTGCTTTTACACAATTTTTACTTCTAATACCTATTACTTATATAAATCGTAGTTTTTTCATAATAGGTTTTAAAAAATTATATCAAAGATCACCTAATATGGATAGTTTAATTGCTATCGGTACATCAGCTGCATTTATACACGGTGTTTATACTTTGTATAAATTTATGGATAACTCCACTATTTTAGAAGGTCACGGTTTATCTTCCCATGGTGTTGATATTTATTTTGAATCTGCCGCTGTAATTTTAACTTTAATTAGTTTAGGTAAATTTTTAGAAGCTAATGCAAAATCAAGGACATCTTCTGCCATTGAAAAACTCATGGACCTTACACCTGACAAAGCTATAATTTTGGTAAATAATGAAGAGATAGAGGTGCACTCAAACGAAGTTAAAGTTGGAGATATTGTAATAATTAAGTCTGGCAAAAAAGTGCCTGTAGACGGTAAAATAATTGAGGGCTCTGCCTCTTTCGACCAAGCTCATATAACTGGTGAAAGTGTCCCTGTAGATAAAACTATTGACGACTCTTTAATCGCCGCAAGCCTTTGCACCAATGGTTACTGCAAAATTAAAGCAGAAAAAGTTGGACAAGACACAATGCTTTCTCAAATAATAACATTGGTTGAAAATGCAAGTTCATCTAAAGCTCCAATTTCAAAAATAGCCGATAAAATAAGTGGCATTTTTGTACCATTCGTAATCATTTTATCTATAATTACATTTATTATCTGGTTTTTATATTCAAAAGATTTTAATTTTGCATTTACAGCTGCAATATCAGTACTTGTTATATCTTGTCCCTGTGCATTAGGTCTTGCAACTCCTACTGCTATAATGGTTGGTACTGGTAAATCTGCTGAAAATGGTGTTTTAATAAAATCGGCTGAAGCGTTAGAAATTGCCCATAAAACAAATGTAGTTGTATTAGATAAAACTGGAACAATAACAGAAGGTAAACCTACTTTAAGTGATATTATTTTAAACGAAAATATACAAATTAATGAAAAAGATTTTTTGAAAATATCATTTTCATTAGAAAAAAGTTCACAACACCCATTGGCAGATGCAATTGTAAACTATTGTGAAAATAAAAATATACCTTTACTAGATATCTATGATTTCAAAACTTTTCATGGTCAAGGCGTTTCTTGTACAATAGATGGCGAAAATTATTATGGTGGTAACTACGGATTTATAGAACAAAATAAAGTTGTTGATTTATCTATTAAAGAAAAAGGCGATTCTTTAGCTTCACAAGGAAAAACTCCAATGTACTTTAGTAACTCTAAAAATATTTTAGGTGTAATTGCCGTTTCTGACCCTATAAAAGAGACAAGTCATACAGCTGTAAAAACTCTCGTATCAATGGGTATAGAGGTGTATATGTTAACTGGAGACAATAAAAGAACTGCAAATTACATAAAAGATCAGCTAAATATAAAAAATGTAATAGCAGATGTTTTACCTCATCAAAAAGAAAATATTGTAAAAGAGTTGCAAAGAAAAGGCAATATTGTTATGATGGTTGGAGACGGAATTAACGATGCACCAGCTTTAACATCTGCCAATGTAGGTGTCGCTATTTCATCAGGAACTGACATTGCAATTGAATCTGCAGATATTGTCCTTGTTAACAATAGTTTGAATGATGTGTGTTTTTCAATTTCTTTAAGTAAAAAAGTAATAAAAAAT
>JBOFNA010000160.1:0-3384 GCA_051658665.1 Oscillospiraceae bacterium | reverse complement strand
CATAGATAAATTCACAAGCTATTTACACGAAAATGAAAAAAACTATAATAGAGAGCTAAAAGATATTTTCAATATATTAATAGATATTTTCGATATGATTTACGACTCTTTAAATGATGATAATATAACTGTTAGAGAGTACATAGAAATTTTTACTTTAGTTTGTAAAAATTATGACTATAAAAAGATACCTCAATGTCAAGATGATATAATTTATACAGATGTAAAAAGGGCTGTTTTATTAAACCCTAAAATAATATTTGTTTTAGGTGCAAATATGGGTAGCTTTCCTAATGTAGATGAAATCAATTCATTAATATCAAAAAATGATAGGACATTTATAGTTGAAAATGGTTATGAACTAATAGAAAATTATGATAAGCTTTTAAGCGACCAATATTTTTATTGTTATAAAGCTTTGACTGGTGCTTCTGAAAAAGTGTTTGTAACATTTGAAGGGTTTGATATAAATGGCGAACAAAAAACACCGTCTAAATTTATAACAAACCTGCAAAGAGATTGTATAAATTTCAATATAGTGACCAAAGATGATTTTAAAAAAGAATACTTTATTTACGATGATGATACGGCATTTAATGTATTTTGTGACAATTATAAAAAAGATGATAGATTTACAAACTCTTTAAATAGTTATTTAAAGAGTACAAACAAATATGAAAGGTTTATAGATACATTATTTTTTAACATTAATAGTAGAAATTATTATTTAACAGATAAAAATGTAATAAATCAAATATATACAGATAACATAAAATTGTCACCTAGTAAGTTAGATATATTTCAAAAATGCAGATTTTTATATTTTTTGAAAAATTCATTAAATATAAGTCAAAGAAAAAAAGCTGAAATATCATATAGCGATTTAGGTAATTTTGTGCATTATATTGTATATAAAATAATTAATGATTTAGGTGATGATTTTTATAATTTGCCAGAGAATGATATATTAACCTTTATAGAAAAGATGTCGGATTCTTACATAGAAAAATATTATGGTGAAAATAAAATAAATTACGATTATCAATATTTACTTAACATAATAAAGAATGATGTTTTTCACTTAATTTTAAATATCCAGAAAGAACTTAATTTTGGAGAGTTCAAGGTAATAGGTGTTGAAGTATCAATAGATGATAAAAGCGAAATAAAGCCATACAAAAGAGTAGTAGAGTCTAAAACAGTTGAAATAGGTGGGGTTGTTGACAGGGTAGATGTTTGTTGTATAGGTGATAAAAAGTATATTAGAGTTATTGATTATAAAACCTCAAATAAATCCTTTGATTATGGCACATTTTATAACGGTATTGATATGCAGTTATTAATATATTTATTTACTTTAGCTAAAAGTGATAATGAAAAATATAAAAATGCAATACCTTCAGCTGCTTTTTATATGCCAGCAAAAGTTGATGTAACTTACTTACAAGATAAAAAAGAAATATATGACAGTTTTACCCTAAATGGGATTATGTTAAATAAGCTTGAAGTTTTATCTGGCATGGGTGGTAAAGATAATACATATTTAAAAAAATATTATAAATTAAATAAAACAACAAAAAAGTTAGATAGCGATTTTTTATTAGACGAAAAAGAATTTAATTTACTTGAAAATCACATAAATAATATTGTTGACGATACAATATATAAAATGTTAGACGGAGATATTAGATATATACCATTTAAAGATGACAAAATTATTGCTTGTGAATATTGTGATTATAAAAAAGTTTGTAAAATAGAGGAAGATGATGAGTTTAATAATAAAGTTACAAATAAAAAAGATGAAATATTAAAACTGATTTTAGGTGAAGAAAATGAAACAAAATTGGACTAAAGAACAGAGTAACGCTATTAATGATGAAGGTAAAACAATATTAGTTAGTGCAGCGGCTGGGTCAGGTAAAACTGCAGTTCTTACTGAGCGTGTTTTAGATAAAATTATAAATAAGGGAGTAAGTGCGGATAAAATTTTAATGGTCACATTTACTAAAGCGTCTGCCAATGAAATGAGGCAAAGGATAGCCGATAAAGTTACTGAATTAATAAATAATGACCCGAAAAATCAGCATTATAAAAAACAAGAAATATTGTTAGAACAAGCCTTTATAGGAACTATATCATCTTTTTGCAGTAAAATTGTTAAAGATAATTTTGCAGTTTTAAATATTAAGCCAGGTTTTAAGATAGCAGATGAATCAATGTATAATATAATATTACAAGAAACTATTGAAGAGGTTGTTAAAAAGCACATAAACTTAAAAGATAAAGATTTTTTAAGTTTTATTAATTACGTAGGAGTACAAAGAGATTATAAAAAAATATTTGAAACTTTCAAAAAATTAATAAAATTTCTAGAAACAATACCATACAAAGAGATTTACTTAAAAGATACTTTAGAGTTGTACGAAAGTGAAAATAAATGGGTAAATGAAATTATAGAAAACACAAGAGAAAAAGTTGAGTTTTCTATAAATATTTTAGATAAAGCATTTATTTTAGCAAAAAATAATACTGATATCTATAACAAATATTACGATACCATTATGTCAGATAAAAATATTTTTAAAGATTTGTTGAAAATATTAGATAAAAATAACTACGATGACATTAAAAGCTATTTAGAAAATGTATCTTTTTGTAGGTTTACTACAATGAAAAATTGTAGCGACGAAACTTTAAGAAACGGAGTAAAAGCATTAAGAGATAGAACTAAGGATATTGCTAAAGACCTTAAAACAAAATATTACATATACAGTATAGACGAAATAAAACAACAGATAAACAACACAAAATATAATTTAGGTATTTTTTTTAATGTTACAATGGAAATTGTCAGTAATTATGAACAAAAATTAAAAGACAAAAATCTTTTAACATTTGCAAAACTAGAGGAGTATGCTCTAAATGTTTTAACTAACTATAGTAAAGATCAAAAAATTATACCTTCTGATATTGCTTTAAACTTATCGACTAATTATGAATATATTTTTATAGATGAGTACCAAGACAATAGTTATATACAAGACGAAATTTTTAAAGCAATATCTAAAAAAGAAGAGAATCTTTTTATTGTTGGTGATATAAAGCAAAGTATATATAGTTTTAGAAATGCAGAGCCTAGTATTTTTTATAATAAGAAAAAAACATTTTATGATTACAATAAAAAAGACTATCCAGCTAAAATTACGTTATCTAAAAATTTCAGAAGTAAGAGTTGTGTTACAGAGTTTGTTAATTTTATTTTCACACAAATAATGTCAGAGACTCTAGGCGGCATATTATATGACGATAAAGAAAAACTTGTATCAGCTGGTACATTTAATACGTCTGAAATGATTATTGACGATGTTGATGTTAATTTTA
>JBOFNA010000159.1:0-15156 GCA_051658665.1 Oscillospiraceae bacterium | reverse complement strand
TATTGATGATAAAAGAGTTTACTTACAGAGAAAGCAAACTATGCATTATATAATGTTAAATAAACCAAGAGGTTATGTAACTACAATGAATGATGAGTTAGGAAGGCGTTGTGTTGCTGAACTTGTAAATAATGTAGGCGGAAGAGTTTATCCAATAGGAAGATTAGACAAAGATTCAGAAGGTCTTTTACTTTTTAGTAACGATGGAAACTTTGCTAATAGTATTGCGCATCCAAGTAGAGAGGTTACAAAAATTTATAGAGTTACAGTAAGGCCTAAAATTACAGATGAGCAACTTGTTGCATTGTCTGAAGGTGTAATGATAGACGATAAAAAGACTTTACCTGCTATGATTAGAGTATTAACAGATGAGCCGAATAGAGTAGTTTTAGAGATGTCAATAAAAGAGGGAAGAAACAGGCAAATAAGGCGTATGTGTGAGTCTGTAGGGCTTACTGTTGCTAAACTTAAACGAGTATCAATAGGGCCGTTAAAATTGGGTATGTTAAAAGTTGGTAGTTGGAGAGAGTTAAAGCCAGCTGAACTTATTGCGCTTAGAAATGCAATAGGCGGTGGTGGAACTACGTAGTTTATTTAATATAATATATTAAATGTTAATTTTATAAAAATTAACATTTTTTTATCTTCTTTTATATTTACACAAACTTATAAATATAAGATATATTAAATTTTATAAGTTTGTGGATAGAAAATAAAATTAATTCAATTCAATTAAAGTTTTGTATAACATTTTAAATTATAATACGAAGTAAATATAATATTAAAATAAAATGATATTTGTTATATATATACTTGAAAAGGGTGGGATAAATAAGTTATAATTAATAATTATAACTTAAATTGGAGGATTACGAGTGAAAGAGCTTGATAAGATATATAACCCTAAAGAAGTTGAAGACAGGACATATAAGAATTGGTTAGATAAGGGCTATTTTCGTGCCGAAGTTGATAAAAATAAAAAGCCTTATACAATAGTTATGCCACCGCCGAATATTACAGGTAAACTACACATGGGACACGCTTTAAATAATACTATACAAGATGTTATTATAAGGTATAAACGTATGGATGGGTTTAGCGCATTGTGGGTACCTGGTACTGACCATGCATCTATTGCCACTGAAGCTAAAATTGTTGAAGATATGGCAAAAGAAAATTTAACAAAAGAAGATTTAGGCAGAGATGACTTTTTAAAAAGATCTTGGATATGGAAAGAAAAATACGGTACAGCTATAGTCGATCAGTTGAAAAAAATAGGTTCTTCTTGTGACTGGAGTCGAGAGAGGTTTACTTTAGACGAAGGGTGTAGTCATGCAGTTAAAGAGGTTTTTGTAAAACTATATGACGAAAATTTAATTTATAAAGGTGAGAGGATAATAAATTGGTGTCCCAATTGCCTTACTTCTATATCTGATGCAGAAGTTGAGTTTTTAGAAAAAGATGGTAACTTATATAATATAAAATATAAAGTAGAAGATGAGGATATTTATTTAACTTTAGCTACAACAAGGCCAGAAACTTTACTTGGAGATACAGCGGTTGCTGTAAATCCAAATGATGATAGATATAAATATTTAGTAGGTAAAATGGTTGAAGTGCCTTTTACAAATAGAGTTATACCGATAATTGAAGATAGTTATGTGGATATTGAATTTGGTACAGGTGTTGTTAAAATCACACCAGCACATGACCCAAATGATTATGAAGTTGGTTTAAGACATCAGTTGCCTATTATAAATATAATGACTGAAGATGCTGTAATTAATGAAAATGGTGGTATATATGAAGGGCTTACAAGATATGAGGCTAGAAATAAAATAGTAGAAGACTTGAAAGCAATAAATTTATTAAATGATATTGAAAGTAGGCAACATAATGTTGGCACTTGTTATCGTTGCAGTACAGTTATAGAGCCTAGGATATCTAATCAATGGTTTGTGAAAATGAAAGATTTATCAGACCCTTCAAATGCTGCAGTGAGAAAAGGTGAAGTTAAGTTTATTCCTGAAAGGTTAAGTAAAACATATTTTAATTGGATGGATAATGTAAAAGATTGGTGTATTTCAAGGCAGTTATGGTGGGGACATAGAATACCAGCATTTTACTGTGAAGATTGTGGTCATATTACTGTAACTAAAAATGAACATGTAGATTGTTGTGAAAAATGCAACAGTAATAAAATAAAACAAGATGAAGATACATTAGATACTTGGTTTTCATCTGCATTATGGCCTTTTTCAACATTAGGTTGGCCAGAAGAAACTGAAGATTCAAAGTATTTTTACCCTACTAATACGTTGGTGACAGGGTATGATATTATATTTTTTTGGGTCGCTCGTATGATTTTTTCGGGACTTTATAATACAAACAAATTACCATTTAAAACAGTGTTTTTTAATGGACTTGTAAGAGATGATAAAGGCAAAAAAATGTCTAAGTCATCAGGCATTGGAGTAGATCCGTTGGAAATTATTGATACTTATGGAGCAGATGCTTTAAGGTTTTCTTTAGTTAAAGGAAACTCACCAGGTAATGACATTAGGTTTAGTGATGATAAAATAATAGCCAACAGAAATTTTGCCAATAAAATTTGGAATGCAGCTAGATTTATTATGATGAACATTGACGATACAGTAAAACCTTGTGTACCAGATAATTTACAGATTGAAGATAAATGGATTTTAACAGAGCTTAACAATTTAATTAAAGAGTATAGAGATAACTTAGAAAAGTTTGAAATAGGTCTTGCTGCTTCGAAAATTTATGAGTTTTCGTGGGATATCTTTTGCGATTGGTATATTGAAATTGTTAAAACAAGATTAAATAATAAAGATAAAAATTGTCAAAGTTTAATTGTTTATATATTTAATAATATTTTAAAGCTAATACACCCTTTTATGCCATTTATAACAGAAGAGATTTATACATCTTTACCAAATAATAGTGAAAGTATAATGATGTCTAAATTTCCTGTTTTTGAAAAATCCATGATTTATATAGATGAGTATAATAACTTTAAAGCTATAATGGAGTCAATAAAGATTATAAGAAATATAAGGTCTGAAATGAATGTACCTAGGTCAAAAAAGGCGGACTTATATATTGAAACAAATAATAAAGATACTTATAACGAAAACAAAAGTTTTTATGAAAATTTAGCGTTTGCATCTAATGTTTTTGTTGACAGTAAATTTTCAATTGAAAACACTGTAGGTGGTGTCTTTGTAGGTGGCAGGGTTATTTTACATGTAGGAGATTTGGTAGATACAAAAAAAGAGTTTGAGAGATTAAATAAAGAAAAGAAAAAAGTTGAAAAAGATGTTGAGTTTTTATCTAAAAAATTAAACAACGATGGGTTTTTAAGTAAAGCTCCACAAACTTTAATTGATGAAGAAAACAAAAAATTAAAAATAGCTAATGAAAAACTTTTAAAAATTAATGAAAGCTTAAATAATTTAGATAAGTAGGTTTATTATGAATTATAAGGATGCAGTAAATTATATTGAAAATAGAGGCAGAGGTTTTTTTAAAGGAAATTTAGATGATATTAAAAAGATTATGAGTGAATTAGGTGACCCGCAAAATAATTTAAAGTTTATTCATATAGCGGGTACTAATGGAAAAGGTACAACAATATCTTTTATAAGTAAAATTTTAAAAGATAATGGGTATAAAGTTGGGACTACAATATCTCCTTATATAATAAATTTTAGAGAGAGAATCCAAATAAATGGTGACTTTATAAGTGAAGAAGATTTAATAAGTTTAGTTGATGAAGTTAGACCAATTGTAGATAAATTAGAAAAAAACAATGTGTATATTTCTCAATTTGCTTTAATTACTGCGATTTCTTTTAAATATTTTTATAAACAAAAATGCGACATTGTTTGTCTTGAGACAGGTATTGGTGGACGTTTTGACCCAACAAATGTTATAAAAGACAATATTGTAAGTGTTATTTGTTCTATATCTTTAGATCATGTAGAAATGTTAGGAAATAGTGTAGATAAAATTGCTTATGAAAAATGTGGTATAATTAAAGAAAATTGCACAACAATACTTTATCCGTGGCAAGAAAAAAGCGTTATAGATGTTGTGAAAAATTGTGTAATTGAAAAGAAAAGTAAATTTATATTACCTGATATTACATCTTTTAAATTAAAAAGCAGCAGATTTGATGTTAATTATTTTCACTATAAAAATAAAGAATATGAGTTAAAATATTTTGGAGAACATTTAGCTAAGAATGCAGTTGTTTCAATTGAAATTGCGAGTTTATTAAAAGAAAAAGGTTTTAATATTAATTTAGATAAATTAGAAAATAGTATTTATGATACAAACTTATATGGAAGAATGGAAAAAGTTTTAGTAAAAGACATAAATATTTTATTAGATGGTAGTCACAATGAAGATGGTATAAAGCAATTATGTGGATTTATAGAAACTCTAGAATGTAGTAATAAAACAGCAATTGTAGGGGTTTCGTTGAATAAAGATATTTATAGCATTTTAGATACATTAGCTATTTCCTTTAATAAAATTTATATTACTGAATTTAATAGCGAAAAGTCTTTTAAAAGTGATGAAATTAAAAAGTTTATAAAAACTAGAAATTATAACATAGAAATTATAAATTACTTAGATATAGACTTTTTGAATTTACAAAAATTAAATAATAGCAAATTATTTGTATTTTGCGGATCTTTATATTTTATAAGTGATGTTAGAAATAAATATATTTAAAGTTTACATAATTTGACAAATTATCAAATGAAAATCTTATATTATATAGATATAAGATTTTTTTATTTTTAGGAGGATAAAAATGAAAATTGATATACAAAAAGATGGACAAGCTTTAAACGTAAAACTAATTGGAGAAATTGACCATCATAATGCAAAAGCGATAAGAGAAAAAATAGATTTTGAAATAACTGCGCAAAACCCAAAAAAGTTGGAGATAGATTTTAATTTAGTTAGTTTTATGGACAGTTCAGGTATTGGTCTAGTTATGGGCAGGTACACATTATTACAAAAAATCGAAGCAACATTAAGTGTTGTAAATGTAAATGCGAATATTTATAAAGTAATGATGTTATCTAGTCTAAATAAAATTGCAGAAATTAAAAAAAGAGGTGAGTATTAATGAAAATTATAAATACATTAAAAATGACTATATTGAGCCATTCAATAAATGAAAGTTTTTCAAGAATGTCAGTTGCAGGTTTTATAAGTCAACTAGATCCGACTGTTGAAGAAGTTTCAGACATAAAAACAGCTGTATCAGAGGCAGTTACGAATAGTGTTGTACATGGATATAAAAACATTATTGGTAACATATACATAAAAGTATCTATATATGATAATAATACAGTGACAATTACGATAAAGGATAAAGGGGTAGGGATTGTAGATATAGAAAAGGCAATGGAGCCACTTTTTACAACAGATAAAGAAAGTGAAACAGCGGGGTTAGGGTTTGCAGTTATGGAAAGTTTTATGGATAAAGTTAAGGTTAAATCTAAGGTAGATAAGGGTACAACAGTAGTCTTAAGTAAAAAAATAAATAAAAAGAGTTTGGCTTAATATGGTAGATAGAGATAATTATATTAAAAACAATATTGGACTTGTACACTCTTGTGCAAATAAATTTAGAAATAAAGGTATTGAATATGACGATTTATTTCAAGCAGGTAGTATTGGTTTAATAAAAGCGTATGATAATTTTGATACAGAGCGAGGTGTACAGTTTTCAACTTATGCTGTACCAGTAATTTTAGGAGAAATAAAAAGGCTTTTTAGAGAAGGTGGCAGTGTAAAAGTGAGCCGTAGTTTAAAAGAGCTATCTCTAAAAATAAATAGAGAAAGAGAAAGTTATATTAAAAATAATAACGACGAGCCTACGGTAAATTATTTAGCTGAAAAATTAGAAGTAGACTATTTTCAAATTGTACAAGCTATGGAAGTTGCCGCACCTATTATATCATTGACCAATAGTGACGACGATTTCAATGTAGGTCAGATTGATATAAAAATAGAAAGTGAGGCTGAAAAATTATCGGATACATTAGCATTAACATCTATTTTAGAGAAACTAAAAGAAGAAGATAAAAAGCTTATAATGCTTAGATATGTTTATTACAAAACTCAAAGTGATACTGCTAAAATATTAAATACAACTCAAGTCCAAGTTTCAAGAAGAGAAAAGAAAATTTTAGAAAAATTAAGATTAATGCTTTTATAAAGACCTTTTCATACGTATTTAACAATATATGTATAGACAAGGTTTTTTTTATATGTTATCATAAAAAAACAGAAAGGGAATTTTTATGAACTTACAGAAGATATTAGATAAACAAAAACTATTTTTCAACAAAAATACAACTAAAAGTATTGAATTTAGAAAAGAAACATTAAAAAATTTAAAAAAAGCAATTGAAAATAATGAAGAAAATTTGTTTAATGCTTTATATAAGGACCTTGGAAAATGTAAAGAAGAGTCATATTTAAGTGAGATATCAATGGTAAAAGAAGAAATTGATTATTTTTTAAAGAATATTGATAAATTATCTAAACCTAAAAAAGTTAAATCTACAATTAAAACAATGCCTTCAAAAAACCGAATTTATAGTGAGCCTTTAGGGACTGTTTTAGTTTTATCTTCGTGGAACTATCCATTTCAGTTGTCCTTTCTACCTATAGTAGGTGCGTTATCAGCTGGTAATACTGTTATGTTGAAGATGTCTGAATATAGTGTTTATACAAATAAAGTAATGGAAGATATTATTAAACAAACTTTTGAAGATGCTTATGTTTATTGTATAGATAATAAAAACATTGATTATGACGAGATGTTGTCTTTAAAATATGACTATATATTTTTTACAGGAAGTAAAAATATTGCTAAACATATTGCTAAAAAAGCTTCAGAAAATCTAGTTCCAACAACTTTAGAGTTGGGAGGTAAGAGTCCCTGTATAGTTGAAAAAACAGCAAATATAGATGTGGCTGCAAGGCGTATCGTTTGGGGAAAGTTTTTAAATGCAGGGCAAACATGTATAGCACCTGATTATATATTAGCGGACCAAGAAATTAAGGACGACTTAATTAAATCGTTAACGTTTTATATTAAAGAAATGTACACAGAAAATGTGTTTAATAATAAAAATTATCCTAAGATAATAACAGAAAGACATTTTGATAGACTTTTAACATTTATTAATGGTGATGTTATTGGTGGCAGATATGATAAAGAAACTTTGAAAATTGAGCCAACTATTATAGATAATTGTACTTTTGACCATAAGTCTATGGAAGATGAAATTTTTGGTCCTATTATACCAATAATTGTATTTAAAGACTTAAGCGATATTATTGGTCAATTAAAAAATATGCCTAAACCTTTAGCTTTTTATTTATTTACTAAAGATAAATCAGTTGAAGAAGAGGTTATTAGTAACCTTTCTTTTGGCGGTGGTTGTATTAACGATGTATTGTTACATATTTTAAATAATAAATTACCTTTTGGTGGAGTTGGTGAGTCTGGATTAGGTAGTTATCATGGGGAAGAAAGTTTTAATATATTTTCAAATAAAAAGCCAGTTGTTAAAAAGCTTAGTAATAAAGATGTATCTTTTAAATATCACCCATATAATAATAGCAAAAAATTTGCTTCAATTAAAAAGTTAGACTTTTTCAGATAAATTATTTTATGTTATAATTAAATTTATTATAAAAAGACAAATATATTTATTTTAATATATTTGTCTTTTTATTTTAATAAAATCAGAGAATATAAAACTTTAGGTATAAAATTATGGTATTATACTTAAATCTATAGAAAAGTTTTTAATTTATCTATGCTATTTTGTTCAAAATGAATTAATTTGTCTGCTAGATATTTGACATCTTTATCAACACAATCATAATGTTGAATATTTTTGGTACACTCAACAATACCCATTGTACTACCTTGTATCATACTTTCAGCAATGTGCTTTATACTTTTGTCTGTGAGTAAAGATAGATTGAGCATTATATAAGTTTTGACTTTATCAAAACTAGATAAGTCTTTTTCTGTTTTACCCTCTTTTGATAATAGCTCTTTTGCTGAACTTTGTATATATTGATACTCTTTTAACTCATAGTTTAATTCTGCAATAAATGCTTTATCGCTATTTTGATCTTTATTGTCTAATAGTTTTATAAGTTGTGTAATTGTGTTTACACCCATTGATGTATTTTGGTATATATAATTTAAAAACTCTACATTATCGTTCATAATAAAAACTCTCCTTTTAAGTTAGATTAACCTAAAAAGAGAGTTTTATTAATTTAAAATTTAAATTTTATTTATCGTAATTTTTTTTCATAATACTAATTGAATTTAAAATTGCAATTACAGATACTCCAACATCTGCAAAAATAGCCTCCCAAAGAGATGATAGACCGAAAGCGCCTAAGATTAAAACTAAGATTTTTACAACTAGAGATAAAATAATATTTTGTCTTACAGTTTTAAGGGTTTGTTTAGATATATTAATAGCTGTAAACAGTTTTGATGGCTCATCTTTCATTATTACAATATCAGATGCTTCAATTGCCGCATCTGATCCGACACCGCCCATTGATACACCAATATCAGCCATTGAAAGGACAGGAGCATCGTTTATACCGTCACCAACAAACACAACTTTACCTGACTTATTTTTTATTATTTCTTCTAGTTTTTCTACTTTATCTTGAGGTAATAGCTCACTATAAATTGTATTTATGCCAATTTGTTTACCAATATCTTCGCCTACTACTTTTAAGTCGCCAGTCAACATTATAATATTTTTAATGCCAGATGTTTTCAATAATTCAATAGCTTTAATAGAGTCTGTTTTTATTTCGTCAGATATTACGATATATCCAGCATATATATTATCGATAGACACATGTACACAAGTACCTATTATTGTGTCATTACTGCATTTTATATTAAGTTTATCCATTAATTTTTGGTTACCAGCGACAACAATTTTGCTGTCTACTTCAGATATTACACCAAAACCTGAATTTTCTTTAACATTTTTTATTACATTTTTATCAATTTCTTCTCCATATGCATTTTTTATAGATATAGAAATAGGATGATTTGAGTAATATTCAGCATAGGCTGTATACTTTAAAAGATCGCTTTCAGAAAAGTTGTTTTCAGTTATAATTTTATTTACTTTAAAAATACCTTTTGTTAAAGTACCAGTTTTATCAAAAACAACAGTATCTGCCTTGCTTAGCGCTTCTAAATAGTTACTACCTTTAACTAAAATACCATTTTTAGATGCGGTACCAATACCTCCGAAAAACCCTAGTGGTATTGAAATAACTAAAGCACATGGACAAGAAACAACTAAAAATACTAATGCTCTCTCAAACCAAAAGTTAAAATCATTTAGGCCAAGAATAAACGGTGGTACTATAGCTAAAAGCACAGCAAAAACCACAACAATTGGTGTGTAATATTTTGCGAATTTAGAGATAAAATTTTCAGTTTTAGACTTTTTACTACTTGCATTTTCAACTAAGTCTAAAATTTTATATGCAGTTGAGTCGTAAAACTCTTTAGTTACTTTTGCAGTAATTACACCGGTTAGATTAATTGATCCGCTTAATATTTCATCTCCAGATGCTACATCGCGAGGTAAACTTTCACCAGTTAAAGAACTTGTATTTAATGATGTATTACCTGTTAATACTATAGCATCTAATGGCACTTTTTCACCAGGTTTTATTGAAATTATTTCGCCTGCAGAAACTTCATCGGGGTCAATTTTACTTATTATGTTATCTCTTATAACATTTGCGTAATCTGGCCTTATATCCATTAGTTCAGATATAGATTTACGAGATTTATCTACTGCATAACTTTGAAATAATTCACCGACTTGATAAAACAACATTACAGTAACGCCTTCAGAATATTGACCAATATAGAATGCACCTAATGTAGCTATTGACATTAAAAAGTTTTCATCGAAAATATTACCCTTAAAGATATTTTTTATTGCTTTTAAAATTATTTGTCCACCTATTATTAAGTAAGATACAGTAAACAATAAAAATTCTATGTTATAAGAAAACTTGAAGATATTAGCTACAGCAAAAATAGTACCAGCAACAATAATAACTATAAGTCTTTTTTTGTTTGACATAAAATCACCCCTATGCCTTTTCCATAGTTATATTGGAGTCAATTTTATTAATTGCACTTTTACATTTATCTAATATTTCAGTTATGGTTTCGCTATCAATATCAAGAGTAATTTTAGTTGTCATAAAGTTTACAGTACAACTTTTTATATTATCAATTTTTTCTATTGCTCGTTCAATTTTAAGTGCACAATTTGCACAATCCATACCGTGTAATTTAAAAACTTTTTTCATAGTAAAACCTCCATTTATTATAATATATTTTATTCGTTAATATGTTCTAGACCTTGTTTTAAAATTGTTTTAATGTGATTATCGCATAATGAATAGAAAACAGATTTACCAACTTTTCTAAATTTAACTAATTTGTTATTTTTCAAAACTTTTAATTGATGAGATATTGCAGACTGTGTCATATTTAATACACTTGCTATGTCACAAACGCACATTTCGCTTTCAGATAAAACATATAAAATCTTTATTCTTGTTGTATCACCAAAAATCTTGAAAAATTCTGCCAAGTCATATAGAAATTCTTCTTTTGGCATAATATCACTTATTTTTAATACAATGTCTCTATGTATGTTTTTAAGTTCACATACGGGAATACCATTATCAAACATATTTTAATAACCTTTCATATGAACAACTATTCATATATATATTGTAGTCTATAAAAATTAACTTGTCAACATTTAGTATGAAAAAATATTAATATATTTTTTAAATCCAAAGATTAGTTAACAAAATATTATAAAGCCCATATAATAAATATATAAGTAAATTTTTAATTAGTATTGGGGTGATTTTTTGGCGCAGTTTAAAATTATATTGAATAGATTAAAAAATCCATCTGTTATTTTAAGTATTGTATCTCATTTTGTAACATTGCTAACTATATTGCACATTAATGTGGATATTTATGTAGCGACTGGTATTGTTACAACTGTTTGCTCTATTTTGACACTTTTAGGAATAATGTCAGATCCGACAACAAAAAACAAAGGTTATGGAGATGATTTAAGAGATTGTACAAATTGTAAAAATGTTAGTGCACATAAACATATTAATGGAAAATCTATTTGTGTAAGTTGTGGATTTGAGGAAATAGATAATGTTCAGGATAAAGAAGAATTACAAAATATTATGAATATGGCAGAAAATATTATAAGTGATGTTACAAATAAAATACAGTAGATTTTTTACTTTATTATTAATTTAATAAATATTGATATATTACAACTTAGATATAATAAAAAAAGTTATCCAATATAATATGGATAACTTTTTTAGTATATTACTTTAATTTTAAATATAAAATAGGGTAAGTATAATATTTTGATTACGCTTAGTTTACAATAGTTAAAAGTTTAAACAAATCAAATTTATGATATTTTATTTAACTAAATGACAAGAAACAAAATGGTCCGGTTTAACTTCTTTTAGTACAGGCTTTTCTTTATAACAAATGTCACAAGCAATAGGACACCTACCTGCAAAATTGCAACCGTCTGGTAAATTAATAGGGCTTGGAACATCGCCTTGTAAAATTTGTCGATTACCTTGCTTTTCTTTGTTAGGGTCAGGAGTTGGAACACTTGATAACAAAGCTTTTGAATATGGGTGCATTGTATCGTTATAGATATTATCACTAGAAGATAGTTCAACCATATTACCAAGGTACATTACTGCGATTCTATCACTTATATATTTAACAATATTAAGGTCGTGTGCAATAAATAAGTATGTTAAATTTAATTTTTGCTGTAAATCTTTTAACAAGTTTATTATTTGACTTTGAATAGATACATCTAACGCAGATATTGGTTCATCACAAACTACAAACTCAGGCTCTATTGCTAAACTTCTAGCTATGCCAATACGTTGTCTTTGACCACCTGAAAACTCATGTGGAAAACGGTTTGCATGTTCTTTATGAAGACCTACAGTTTCAAGTAAGTCGTATACAATTTTTTTTCTTTTTTCGTGGTCATACATTTTATGTATTTCCATACCTTCAGATATAATTGTACCAACTGTCATACGAGGGTTTAATGATGCGTATGGATCTTGAAATATAATTTGAGCTTTTTTTGAATAACTAAAACGCTCTTTGGACTTTCTTAAATCCACTTTTTTTCCGTTATATAAAATTTGTCCGTTAGTAGGAGGGTAAATTCCCATTATTGTTCTTCCAAGTGTAGATTTACCACAACCAGATTCGCCAACCAAACCTAAAGTTTCACCTTTATGTATATTTATATTAATGTCGTTAACAGCCTTTAGTTTATTTCCACCTGAGATGTTAAAAGTTTTTGAAACATTTTTAAGTTCTATTAAAATTTCTTTTTCCATTTATTTTACATTCCTTTCTTGTGGACACTCTGGGTGTAAAAGCCAGCAATAAGAATGGTGTTTATCAGATAAATCGTATTTATCGGGTACATTGTCAGCACAAATTTCCATTGCATAATCACATCTTGCGAAAAACTCACAACCATTAGGTGGTGAAAATAAATCGGGAGGGGTACCCTGAATAGAAATTAATGTTGAATTTTTATCTGTATCTATTTTAGGTAATGAGTCAAGTAAAGCTCTAGTATATGGGTGACTTGGCCTGTAAAAAATATCTTCAACATCACCTTGTTCGACAATTTTACCAGCATACATAACAGCAACTCTATCTGCTATGTTTGCAACAACACCTAAATCATGAGTTATTATTATTATAGATGTACCAGTTTTATCTTTTAGATCACATAGTAAATCTATAATTTGAGCCTGTATCGTAACATCTAGTGCAGTTGTAGGTTCATCTGCAATTAAAAGTTTTGGGTTACAGGTTAATGCCATAGCTATCATTACTCTTTGGCGCATACCGCCTGAAAACTGATGTGGATATTGCTTTGAACGCTCTTTAGCATTTGGTATTTGAACCATATCAAGATATTTAATGGATTCTTTAATAGCATCTTCTTTAGATATTTTTTTATGTTTTACAATTGCTTCAACTAATTGTTTACCAACTTGCATTGTAGGGTTTAAACAAGTCATAGGATCCTGAAATATCATACTAACAAGACTACCACGTAAATTTTGCATTTCTTCTTCAGTTGCATTTACAATATCATTACCGCATAAATTAATTGACCCATTTTTTATCCTACAAGGTGGCGTAGGGTTTAGTTTCATTATGGTTTGGGATGTAACGCTTTTGCCACATCCAGACTCACCAACAATTGCCAAAACTTCACCTTGATTTACACCAAACGATACACCTCTAACAGATTGAACTTCACCAGCATAAGTGTCAAAACTAACATATAAATTATCTACTTTTAATATTTGCTCCATTTTAAACTTACCTCCTTAATTTAGGGTCTAAAGAATCTCTTAATGCATCGCCTAATAAGTTAAATGCTAACATTGTTAAGCTTATACATAAAGCAGGTGCAAAAAGTTGCATTGGATATTGCTGAAAAATTCTTATACCGTCGTTTGATAATGTACCCCAAGATGCTTCTGGAGTTGATACACCTAGACCTATAAAACTTAAAAATGCCTCTGTAAATATAGCGTTTGGGATAGCTAAGGTTATATTTACAATTACTACGCTTAATGTGTTAGGTATTAAATATTTTTTTATTATTCTAGAAGGGGATGCGCCCATTGCTTTTGCTGCAATGACAAACTCTTGCTCTTTTAAGGCGATAACTTGACCTCTAACAAGTCTTGCCATAGTTGTCCAACCAACAGCTGCATAAGCAACTATTATGCTAAATACTCCGCTACCCATAATAGTCATTAATAAAATTACTACCATTAAGTATGGTATACCATTTATTATCTCTATAATTCGCATCATTAAGTTGTCTGCTTTTCCTCCCATATAACCGGATATTCCGCCATAAATAACACCAATTAAAAAGTTAATTGCAACTGCTGAAAACGCTATAAGCATTGATATTCTAGCACCTCTAAAAAGCCTTGTAAATTGGTCGCGACCTAATTCGTCAGTGCCTAAAATATGTAAATGACCCTGATCAGAACATTTAGTAAATGCAGTCGCATATGTATGCGTTATATGTTGCTCTGAATGAGAGAAAGGTGAGAAGATAGGTACGAATACTGATAATAAAACTATTAATATAAGAAAAGATATGCAAAAAATTGCTACTTTATTTTTCATTAACCTGTTCATTGCATCTTTCCAGTAACTTACACTAGGTCTAGTTATTATTTCTGAAGATATATTTTCTTTGTTTACTCTATCAAATAAACTTTTATCAATGTTATTCATAATTTATCTCCTATACTTGTAGTTTAACTCTTGGATCAATGATACCATATAAAATATCCACAACTAAACTCGACAAAATTAAAAATGAGCCAAAGAAAATAGTAGTACCAGATATTACAGTATAATCTAATGTTTGTATGGATAAAACGAAAAATTTACCCATACCAGGAATTGAAAAAATGTTTTCAACAACAAATGCACCAGTTAAGATAATTGCAGCCATTGGACCTAAAACTGTAATTACTGGCATTATTGCATTTCTTACTGCGTGCTTAAAAACAATTTCTTTTTGGTTTAAACCTTTTGCTTTAGCTGTTTTTATATAATCTAAAGATAATACATCTAACATGCTGGTTCGCATTAGTCGTGATATTGTAGCTAGAGACCCAAAACTTAAAGCGAAAGAAGGCAAGATTTTGGACATTTCAGTTGACCAACCAGTTATGGGGAAGACACGAACTCCTGTTAATTTAAAAACCTGTAATCCGAGAAAATATTGTAATAAAGCACCTATTATAAAACTAGGTACAGATATACCAATAATTGCCGTAACCATTGCAGATGTATCCCATTTAGTTCCTCTTTTTACAGATGAGATAATTCCTAGTCCAATACCCATAATGACTGCAAAAATTAAGGAT
>JBOFNA010000158.1:0-1333 GCA_051658665.1 Oscillospiraceae bacterium | reverse complement strand
ATTAGTTATTTCCTCAAGTCCTTTATCAGTCATGTCAAAAACGCCAATTTCATTTGTACTTCCATATCTGTTTTTTACAGCTCTTAAAATTCTATAAGATAAATTTCTATCTCCCTCAAAATACAAAACTGTATCTACAATATGCTCTAAAACTTTAGGCCCCGCTATTGCACCATCTTTATTTACATGACCTACAATAAAAACTGGTATGTTCTCACTTTTAGCAGTTTTCATTATTGTATTTGTACACTCTCTAACCTGAGTTACACTACCTGGAGACGAATTAATTGTACTTAAATTCATAGTTTGTATAGAATCAATAACAACTACATTTGGCTTTTGCATTTCTATAGTAGTACAAATATTAATTATATTATTATCGGCAGATAACAATAGCTTGTCTGAGTTTATACCTAATCTTTTAGCCCTTAGTTTTATTTGCCTTACCGACTCTTCACCAGATATGTATAAAACGCTTAAATTTTTAGATATATAGTCAGATATTTGTAATAATATTGTAGACTTTCCAGCACCTGGCTCACCACTTAATAAAACAAGTGACCCTTTAACAATACCGCCACCTAAAACTCTATCTAACTCAGAAATGCCTGTTTTATATCTATCCTCTTCTTTTTCATCAATATCGTATAAGGAAAATGTTTCAATTTGCGTTATATTATCTGCATAATTCTTTTGAAAAGAGTTTTTTGTTACCTTTTCAACAACTTCTTCGTTTAACGTGTTCCACTCATTACAGTTGGAACACTTACCCATCCATTTTAAACTTTCATATCCACACTCGCTGCAAATATATACAGACTTTATTTTACCTGCCATCTTTCACCTTTTTTAATCCTTTTATTTTTATGTTAAATAACTTTATTTGAATGTTCGCCTAAAAATTTAACCAATCCATCAAAAATTGATAATGCAACTTTCGTCTGATAATCTCCATCTTTTAATTTTTTTAACTCATCATCATTAGACATAAAACCACACTCTACTAAAACAGCTGGAACTTTAGCGTTATAAAGTAAAAACAAATTTTTTTTAGCCTTAACCTCTTCTCTATGATTTTCAGGCTGTAAGTTTTGTCTAAAACTATTTTTTATTGTTTTCGCCAATGATTCACTTAAATTGTTATTTCCACTATAAAAAATTTGTGCGCCATTAGAACTTTTTTCAGAAAATTTATTTTGATGTATACTTATAAAAACATTATTTTTATAACCATTTAAAATATCTAATCGGTTGTACATATCAGATTTCTTTTTACTTTTACCTGTTTTTGTTTTTTTGCTCTCTGTAGATACATCTTCATCTCTTGTCATTA
>JBOFNA010000157.1:0-7063 GCA_051658665.1 Oscillospiraceae bacterium | reverse complement strand
AAAAGCAAATAGTCAAATAATTTCGCCATAAATAACAAACAAATAATTACCATATTTATATTTTGGCAATTATTTGTTTGTTATTTGTAAAAAATTTACTATTTATTATATCTAACACTATACATAATTCTATGAACAGTTTCATCGGCCCAATTATACCCAGACATATAAATACCATTAAATCTTTCTATATAGTTTTTATCTCCTCTTAACATTCCGTAATAATCACAGTTAAAGAAACTTCTGTTAACGCTTCTACTATTTCTCTTCTCTGTAATCATTTCATATAAATCGTGTTTAATTAAAGTGTCTCTTAAATCTTTTAAAGCACCTCTGTATCTACTTTTTATATTTTCATCGTAATCTCTATGAGGCCATAAAGCTAAAACTACTTGCTCCATATTGACAGTGCTACCACATTTGTCAACTAAAAAAGCTAAAAACTCTTTAGATTTTGAATTTGTAAAATGTATTGTATCTCCATCTAAAAAAATATCGAATTCTCCAAACGTTTTTACAAAAACATTTTTTCTTTTTATATTATATTTATTGAACTTTTCTATTTCATTGAAAATTTTACTTTTTAATATTGGTGTTAAAATATACCCATTAACACCAATTTCAAAAGCTTTTAATGTATGGTTACAATCATTAGATATCAAAACAATCATTACGTTATAATTAATATTCTTTATTTTTTCACAAATTTCTAAAGCAATATCTTTTATAATCGTCATATTTATAAAAACAATATTAACTTTGTTTTCTTCAACTATATTAATTATCTTATTATAATTATAAATGTAATTAACATCTTTTATCGCTAAACTATCATTTACACATTCTCTAAAAATATTTTCTTCAATAATATCATTACAAAAATAAGATATTTGCATTTTAATCCTTTCAATAAAGATATTTATTTTATTCTAGATAATCTTTCGCCTTCTGCAAATGTATCTTTTAACTCAATCATTAGTGGCAATATTTCATTTATAATTGTTATATCTTTTTTTACATGTGCCATAAGTGTTCTTTGTAAAAAAAACTGATACAAACTACTTAAATTTTTTGATATATCATATTGAAAATCAAGAGTAGCTATTAAGTGATTTAAAATACGTTGTATTTTTTGTATGCTAACATTTGTATTTTCAATATCATTATCTTCAATATGTATCTTGGCTCTATTTAATTGGTTTATTATTTCATCATAAAGTCTTACAACCATTTCACCTTGTGTCATAGTACTAATAGATTGGTCAATATATTGTTGATATGCATTTTTCATTAGAACACCCTCTACTACATTTGAGACATAAACCAAGTACTCTGTTGGTTCATTGCAGCCACTGCTTTTTCCATTGCTTCAAATTGACGCCAATACCTTGATTCTTCTAATCTATATTGTCTATCTAATTTTGATAACCTTTTTTCTATTTCAATTATATCTTTACCAATTTTGTTGTTTGAATTAGGTGACCCCTGTAAACCAGCTAAATCAACTAAAGACCTTGTTCCGTTATTTCTTGTAGAGGCATTTAAAGCTTCATTTAATTTAACGGCTAAACCACTTGTCGCATCTGTAAAAAGCTTTTGAACTTCATGCGGATCATTTTCTAAAGCATTTAAAATCCTATCATTATTAATATCAATAACAAGTTTACCATTTTCATTCCAAGATCCTGTTGTTATACCTAAGTCAAAAAGTGAATATTTAGCACCCTCTGGCTTATCATATAAAGATCCTCTCATAGTGCTTAATAGGCTTGCCATAAATGGGTCGTTTCTTACAAGACCTTCTTTAGCTCTTTCTTCCCATAGCTTAATTTCAGACTCGCTCATTTCTTTTCTTTGTTGGTCTGTAAGTGGTGGATATTTTTTATAATTTGTCTCTTCTCCCAATAACCCACTTATTTTACCAACCATTTCATTGTAATCTTTTACAAAATCTTCTATAGCTTTTGTGACTGTACTTGTATCTCTAGTTGTATCTATTACAGTTTTTTCATTAGTTGTTTCTAAAAGTTCTACTTTTATTCCATCTAAGTCAAATACATTGTTATTTCTTTCAATTTGTGTACCATTACCTAAAGTTATTAAGGCAGACTCTCCCTCTTCTTTTATAACTGTACCACTTTGAGATATTGAAGGTCCAGATGCCAATGCTGATGAAAACTCTACCACTTCGCTACCAAATAAATTTTTCATTGCTTTTTGTCCATCTGCATCAACAAATGTAATTACTTCGTTATCTGTTATACCATCAAAATTTAATGTTCCACTTGTTTCATCAAATGACATTTCATAATCTGGATTTATTGTTTTTATATATGTATTAACATCATTTACTAAATCATTTATTGTTGATGTTGAAGAATAGCTAGATAAATCAAAGTTCTGTCCAAATATATTAATTATACCTTTATCCAAAGCAACAGATGACAGCAATGTATCTCCAGTCGCAAGAGAGTTTTTATTGCTTTGACCAGATACGAAACCAAGCTTTTTACTAGCATCATTATTTACAAATGTAACATCTCTGTCAGATGTATTTTTTAATACTGTTTTATCGCCATCAATTTCAAAACTAAGTCCTAAATGTGAGTGGCTTTTATTTAACTCATCATTTAAAGCATCAACAAATTCAGCCCTTGTGTAAGGGTCATCTACATCTACTCCACCTACACTTTGTGTTCTCTTAGGTACCTTTACAACAACATTGCTACCGCCTACGTTCATTGTAAAATCTCCGCCAGATATTTTATCAAGCGACGCATTATTAGTACTTGTAATTTTACTTTTATCGTAAAGTTTACCGCTTTCAACACTACTACCAGATTTAACTCCGCCAAAAATAGATGTTAGAACATTACCTTTTTCTTGACTCATTGATATCTCAACATCTTTACCATAAGTATTTGATTCAATAGAAAATTTGTCTTCTATTGCAGAGTAGCTAACTCTAACACCTGCTCCACTACCATTTATTTTGCTAATCAAAACACCAATAGAGTCATCTGTGCTACCAGATATTTTCGCACCATTAATAGAAAACTCATACTTTGACCCTTGTATAGGCACATTAAAACCAGCGTCTTTCAAAGACATAAGTAAATTAACTTTGTTAGATGCGCCTTTTTTAACTCCAAAAACCTCTAAAGTACTATCGTCACCATTTATAACAATACTTCTACTAGGATCATGTTGTAAAGTTGGTGGAGTACCCACTGTTTTAAATGTTTCGAAAACAAGTTTACCCGCATCTTCTTTTACTGCTAATCCGCTACCAAAAGAACTTCTTAACTGACTATTTATTTCATCAACTAAATCATTTATATTACCTACACCAGCTGATATATTAACATTTTTTGTTATACCATCAAAGTTAATATTTAAAGTGTATGTATTTTTACTTAAATCTATTTTACCAGAGATACTACCATCTCCACTTGTACTGCCTTTTATTCCCAAAACACTATATCCTAAGTCACTACCGCCAACTACAGATATCTTTTTATTTGGGTCAACATGTTCAATTAATAATTTACCATCAACAATACTCGCTGAAACATCTCCAGCAAATTTAGCCTGTAAATCAGTATTTAAAGACGCAACTATTTCGGCTTCAGTTTTACCAGCAAAGTTAATATCTTGTGTTGTACCGTCTATTTGTAAAGATAGTCTTTTTTCAAATTTTGACATATCAACATCAGCTACAAGCTCTTTAGATACAGTGTTAACACTTTCTTCTTTTCTTTTTTGTGCTAATCTATCTATACTTGAAATTTCAACTTTACCAGAAGAAGCATTACTTGTACCTGTAACCTTTACAGATTTAGAGGACGTCGTAGATGACATCGAATTATATAAAGATTGTGAAAGTAAGTTTGTAGTAGGAGATGAGAAACTAAAAAATTTGTTTTGAAAACTTGTTAAAGTAGATATTACATCTCTATATATAGATTGTTTCCATATACTTTGTTGCTTTAAAGCATTTTGTTTCTCAATTTTAGCTTTTGTGCCAGCTAACATAGCATCAACCATCCCTTGAGTATCTACACCAGAAGCTAACCCAGGTATTCTATTTCTATTATAACCATTATTTATACTACTCATAAATTCTCCTATCTATATTTTATCGTACTTAAAGTTTAATAAAATATCATTATCCGTCTTACTATTAATGCTATCTAAGTATTTAACAGCATTTTTATCAACATTTATATTCTTTATTTTTTGTAAAACTTCATTTTTTAAAATATCAAATTGTTTTTTCAAATCATTATCCAAAGATAATATATTAGACATCTGAAATTTAATGTCATTTTTTACAGATAATAAAGGTATATAAATGTTCTCTACACTATAAATATCGGCATCTTTATCAAATAAAATAGACTTAATGTCATCATTTTTTTCTAAAATAATATTTAACTCTTCATCTATCTGGTTTAAAGTGGAAAAAAGATCGTTACGTTTAATTAAAAAAATTTCAATATTTTCTTCAATATTTTCGTTAAAAGCTACATCAGACATGTTCTTAGTTTCTAAATAAATATCGCATAGTAAATCATACTTTTTATTTAAAATATTTTTTATTTCATCCATCATTTATTACCATATTTTATTTTTTCAATAAAATTTTTAATAAGTTCCTGATTTATATTTCTAGATGCCTCTTTATTTTGCTCTTTAATTTCTAAAATTTCTTTTCTTAGTACCTTTATATCTTTAGGTGCTTCTATACCAATTTTAACTTTATCTTTTCCCATTTCAACAATAGATATCTCTATATTATCATTTATAATTAAAGTTTCACCTAATTTTCTTTGTAAAACTAACATTTTTCATTCTCCATTTTATCATAAATAAGCGTTTTTAATGGATAACTTTCATCTGTGACAAATTGAGCACCTTTATTGTTTTTTGTATTTATTAAAATAGGACTTTTTAAGTTAACCGTAGATTCGTAAAAGTCTTCATATATAACACCTATAACCCAAATTATAAGATCACTATCGGACTCTACGTCCAGCCTTCTATTTAAACTTCTACTAATATAAGGTTTGTATTCTTCTTTTAGTACATCTGGATTAACTAAAACAAAACAAACATTTTCATCATCAACAGATTGTAAGAAAACAAAATCACTACCAACATCGTTTAAGTGTATTATTGTATATAAATTGTTTTGCTCAAAACCTAATATAGGCTCGACAAAAGTAATGAAATTGTTTTCATCTGCATCTATAAGACCAAAATCTCTTGTTTTTATTTTCATTCTCATTACCTTTCTTACTATTTATTAGGGTCAGAATCTTTCGGCACATAGTTAAATCCACCTATATACTCAATCTCTACGCTAGGATGTTGCGTAATGTTAAACTCAATACTACCTGGCACATATTTTGATTGTACCGGTTGTGTACTCCATTTAAAGTCTAATTTTACTGGTTTATAATCAATGCTTAATTGGTTAGGGTCCCAAGATATTTGAGGTCCTACACTAGGTAAAAACACCATTTTTGTAGTGCTTGTCTTGAAAAGTTTATCATACATAATATCTGATATTTTTGCACCTTTATGTATTTGTGCCATTTGATTACCAATATCAACATATTTAGCCACAGCCTCGTGTCCCGCTGCTTTTCCAATTTGTGCAGCATTCTTAGCTGCATCTATACTATTTAAAATGCCCATGCTTTTACGACTTTCATAAGAGTCAATTTTAACTTTTATATTTTTAGACTTCATATCAAATTGGCCGCCATTTTTAGTAACTTGGCTTGAAGGTTTCTCGTACTCACTTTCTAGCTTTGCCCTATTTACAACCATCTCGTATTTTACTTGTTTTGTAGTTATTTTAATAAGTTGCATAATCAAATCCTCTATTCTTTGTAAAGATTTATTATAATATTAAAATGCTATCTCATAAAATCAAATATAGAAGGTGGTATTATTTTTGACCCTAATTGTAAACTAACCATCCACGCCATCTCAAATGTTTTATTATTTATTGCTTCAGACTCTAAGTTTAGAGACTCTAAACTATTCTGTGTAACTTTCAAATTAAAGATTTCATTTTCAATTC
The DNA here is from genome assembly GCA_051658665.1 of Oscillospiraceae bacterium. Taxonomy (GTDB): domain Bacteria; phylum Bacillota; class Clostridia; order Oscillospirales; family Ruminococcaceae; genus JBOFNA01. The sequence continues at coordinate 969 of JBOFNA010000157.1, read as the reverse complement.
TTTCAGCTGTCTGTACTAAGAATTGAGACCTTGATCCAATATCTGTCAAATTAACAATAAATTTATTTGAGCGCTTATCTACTTGCTCAATTATAGCATTCATTTCGCTCATGTCATTATCAGCAAAAGCTGTTTCTATTGTTGTCAATAAATCATATAAATTATTTTCAAATGTTATCCCATCTATTGTTGTTTGTCCAAACCCCATAATGTCAAGACCAGATGTGGATATTTTTATAGCTGTTTTTGGGTCAATATCATTTCCAGTAATAACCAACCCTAAACCCATGTCGGCATAAACTTCTTTATTTTGCGGTACAGGTGTGAAAACCGGTGGAACATTGCCATCAGATGTTGACGGTACCCCTGTAATTGGGTCATTTACAATTTCTGCAACAACTACACCATTATATGTTAGTTTACCAGCTGCATCAGTAGAGAACGGAGGTCCATCATTATTTGATCCACCAAAAATATATTTATTAGCATATTTACCATTCATCGTGGTTAACACTTGCTCTTTTAAATTATATATTTCTCTAGAGATAATATCCCTCGCTTCTTCTGGCACTGTACCTGTATATCCCTGTAAAACACGCTCTTTTACAGATTTTAATATTTCATTTACATTCATCAAATTGCTTTCAGCTGTTGCTAATTCACTTTCAATATCTTGAATGTTCGCCATAAATTGCTCATTTTTATATAGCTGTTCTCTAATTTTAAAAGCTCTCGCAGCATCTGCTGTATTATCAGAAACTCTATCAAATTTTCTCATTGATGACATTTTATCATTTGATTTTGATAAATTTCCAATATTTTTATTTAAATTTTTCATGTAATTTCTAGTTGTTGATCTTTGTGTTACTCTCATTTAAATGCTCCCCTCAACTAATTATCTTCCTACAAGTCCTGTTCTGTTGATTAACGTATCTAGCGCTTCATCAAGAGTCGTCATAAGTCTTGATA